>JBKHBQ010000315.1:0-4221 GCA_046542305.1 Bacteroidales bacterium | reverse complement strand
TAAAACTGGGGCATCCGTTCAATAAATATCGGTGGAAGGATATGAAAAGCGTGATTTCATCCGGAGAAAATGATTTCATCATCCATTATGCCACGCTCATCAACGACGAAACCGGTGAGAATCCGAAACTCTTCAGGGGCGGCGAAACCATCAGGATCGGAATTATCGCCGAACTGAAAAGCGATATCAACCGGCCGGATATCAGGATCACCCTCAACGGCCAGTTTGGTACCTCGGTATGGATGGTGTATTTAACCCATTTCAAACCCATTGTGAGGTATAAAAAGGACCAGCCGGTGTGTATCTCGGTCAGAATAAAAATGCCGCCGATGGGCAATGGTCTGTATTCGCTGTCGTTCAATACCGTTGATCTTTCGGGCGGTGATCTGAAACTCATACGCGCGTATCACGATGCCATTGTTTTTGAAGTGGCCGGAGACGAAATTTTATACAAGCTCGGAACCCTGCTCGTGGTGAAGGATGTGGAAATTGCTGCAAAAGTCTTATAAACTTGCCAAATGAAAAACAATCATCAAATCAGCACGATATTAAACACCCTCCATTCTTTTTATGAACAGCGGTACATCATGAAGGCCCTGGTTGTTCGGGATTTTAAAAGCCGGTATCTTTCATCCTTTATCGGATTGCCCTGGGCTTTCGTGCAGCCTGCGGTTTACGTAACCGTTATTTGGTTCGCTTTCACCTTCGGGCTGCGCGCAGGTACTACTTCCACAGGTTTACCTTTCGGAGCATGGCTTATCGTGGGCATGATTCCCTGGTTGTTTATCGGGCAAACCATGATCGTCGTTTGCAATTCGATAACCGAATATGCCTACCTCATCAAAAAAACCAGTTTTCAGGTAGGAATGATTCCGGTGATCAAAATCTTTTCCGGGCTTATCGTTCATGTGATTCTGATTGGCTTTACGGTATTGCTGTTAACGCTGGCGTACGGATTCCAACCGACCATCCATTGGATACAGATCTTTTATTACCTCTTTGTATTGATCTTTCTGCTCACCGGGATCGCACTGTTTGTAGCTTCCGTAAATGTTTTCGTTAAGGATATGGCGCATATCATCAACATCCTTACCACCATACTTTTCTGGGCCACGCCCATCATCTGGCCCTTCTCGATGCTTCAGGGAAACTACCGGTATATCGCCCTGCTGAATCCGTTTTTTTACATTACCGAAGGTTACCGCTATACTTTTATTGAAAAACGGTGGTTTTTCGAATTCACCGAAATGAACCTGTATTTCTGGACCATTGCCCTGATCACCTTTTTCGGTGGAATCTGGGTGTTCAACAGGTTGAAGCCTGATTTTGGGGATGAGTTGTAAAATGTTCCGGATGGTATAAACCAACAATAGCAAATGCTCTTCAGCAGCGCCATATTTATATTTTCTTTCCTGCCTGTGGCAGTGGGATTGTACCTTTTGCTGCCGCGAAGGTTGAAGAACCTGTTTCTTTTGCTGGCCAGCCTGTTCTTTTACACCTGGGGCGAAAAGGAGATTGTGGTGGTGCTTATTGTGACCACCCTGGCCGATTTCAGTTACAGCCTGCTCATCGACAAAGGCCACCGGAAGACCGGCCTCTGGCTTTCGGTGATCACCAATGTGGCATTCCTGGGATTTTTTAAGTACTTCAACTTTGCTTTCGAAAACTTCAGGATGATCATGGAGTTCTTTGGCATTACCGATCCAATACTTCAGCAGGTGCCGGCCATCACCCTGCCCATCGGCATCAGCTTCTATACGTTCCAGACCATGTCGTACACCATCGATGTGTACCGCGGAAAAGTAAAGGTCTCCCGCAACATCATCGACTATGCGGCTTTTGTAACCATGTTTCCGCAACTGGTGGCGGGGCCCATCGTTCGCTACAGCGACATTCAGGATCAACTCCGTAATAAAAAGATTAACGTCGAAAACTTTGCATTGGGGCTGCAGCGGTTCATTATCGGCCTTGCCAAAAAAATGCTCATCGCCAATGCTTTTGCACAGGTTGCCGACATGGTTTTTTCGCACCCGCCTGCGGAATGGCCCACATTAGTTTTATGGATGGGCATCATCGCATATGCCCTCCAGTTGTACTATGATTTTTCAGGATATTCCGACATGGCCATCGGCATCGGCCGGATGCTTGGGTTCAGGTTCCCGGAGAACTTCAATTATCCCTATATCTCCCAATCGATCAGGGAAATGTGGCAACGCTGGCATATTACCCTTTCCACATGGTTCAGGGATTATCTGTACATATCCCTTGGCGGTAGCCGGGTGCCGGTGGCACGTGTTTACCTCAACCTGGTGATCGTCTTCGTGGTTACAGGGCTGTGGCACGGCGCTGCCTGGAATTTTGTGCTTTGGGGGCTGGCAAACGGTGTTTTCATCGTCATCGAAAAATTGGGATTTTCGCACATACTGGAACGGTTGCCAAAACCTGCAAGACATTTTTATACCATGTTTGCCTGGATCGTCACCCTCGTGATCTTCAGGTCGCCAGGCGTTTCATGGTCCGGCAGCTATCTTGTGCAGATGTTTTCATTCGCCCCCGGCAACCAGTCGCTGTATTCATACTTCAGCTTTTTCCATTTCCAACCGGAGATGATCCTGTTAATGGCCCTGGGCATTCTGTTTTGCATGCCTGTTTACGGAGTTTTGGAATGCCGGTTCAATGATCTCAGGAACAGAAGCATTGCCTTGTTGTATTCAGTCAATGCGCTGCAACTTATTTTTTATGCAGCTTTATTTCTGGCATCGGTGGCCTACCTTGCAGCCGATACCTATAACCCGTTCATTTATTTCAGATTTTGATGAAGCAACGATATTTTCACCTCATCTTTTCCACTGCGATATTTTTACTCTTTTTGGCGCCGGCAGGCTACCGGTTGTTCGTGACAATGTTTCCGGAACCGGAGTATCCGGCCGCCGTGCATCCATTCCCTTCGCTACAGGTCTGGAACATTAATAACGGACAAGGCATCAAAGGAAAGATAAAAGGTGTTTACATGGATTTATCGCTCAATCTGAACCAATACGACGACTGGTACAAAACAAGTTTTACTTTTCGCAGCGAATTGCTTGAGCTATACAAAATCATCAAGATCGATATCTTTCATTCACAACCTTTTCCTGACAAAGTGATCCTGGGCAGGGGCGATTGGTTGTTTACAGGTGACCGGTTTGACGGCAGCCTGTCGGAACAACTGGGTTACAGCAGGATGACGCCTGAGGAAATTAACGATCTGGCCGACATGATCGCGGCTTTTCAAAAGTGGTGCGAAGGAAAGGATATTTTCTATGTGTTCATGCCCACCTGGGGCAAAGCAGGATTATACAGCGACAGCATCCCCATGAAACCCGCCGGTATACCCTCCACGCTCAACGCGTTGAACCGCGTGTTGATCAGCAAGGGCGTACGGGTGCTCGACAGCCGCAAGCAACTCGAAAAGCATCGCGGCAAAACACTTTTCTTTAAACACGATTCGCATTGGAACGGGCACGGCGCCTGGATTGCATACCGGCAGTTGATGGATACGCTGCAGACATTCAATCCTGACCTGCATGGTCTGACCGCCGAAGAGGTTACTGCTGACACGATTTACCCCGGAGATATGGACATAGCGAAATTGCTTGGCATAAAATCGTCTTATCCCTCGATCTATGTGCGACCGAAAATCCGGAGGACCCAACAGGCTGAAAACCGCCTGTCGCTTCCTGATAATTACACATACGTTCCTCCCGAAAACTATGAAATCAGATTTCGAACTGATTCGGCAGCGCAGAAGCTCCTTGTTTTTCGTGATTCATACTTTGTACATCTGATGCCTTTGCTTTTAGTAAGCTTCAAAGAATCGGTGCTCATCTGGCATCGCGTTCCGGACACAACGCTGATCCTGCAAGAGCAACCGGATATCCTCATTCAACAAATCTCCGAGCGCCTGATCAACGATATGTACTTTGAAATCAAAAACAAGGCAGATCAGAAATAATAACGCATCAGCAGCATGCGAACCGACAACACCATCGAAACGATGCTAAAAACAATAAATATAATCATGAAAATCGGCGGCGGAACCTGTAATTTCCTGTTCTGAAATAGCAGTAAAGCCAACGGAGCCAACGGTATAAAATACCGGCCCTGGAGATTGGTGATACGCGGTGCACCCGGTTCTGTCCAACTGCAGTACATGGTAAATGAGAATGCTAGTAGGGTGGC
>JBKHBQ010000033.1:0-21873 GCA_046542305.1 Bacteroidales bacterium | reverse complement strand
ATTTCTCTTGTAATTCATTAAATCAGGAAGACAGGAATCACGGCTTCAAAACCCGAAGGGACGTGTTTCGGTTCGACCAAAAAATGCTATCTTTAAATTTTGTTAGCGGGTGAGCGGCAGCTATGGCGGCAGCCCTCGCCAGATTTTAAGCCCGCGCCGTTGTACATCATATTAAAAAACACAGAACATGAAAAAGCTATTTACCCTGATTTTCGTCGCTTCAATTTTGATCGGGTTGTCACAATCGCCCAATACGTTTGGTGATCCGAACGCAACCTGCAATATCGCGAGCACGTACCCAGATGCAAATCCGCAAAACCCGGATTTTGCCGACATGTACGGGAAAATGCTGATGAAAGAGAATTTCAGCCGGGAAGGAACAGTTGAGATCAATACGGCCTCTTTGGAAAACAGCATTTACATTTCAGAGATCGAATGTGAAAACAAAACTGTCAGGCAGAAATTCATGAAGAAATAAAGTTCCTTACCTCCCTGTTTCCCGGCTTGTTTTTACCTGAACAAAGACGACTGAAACAAGGCGATGGTATAGGGATGGTATAGGGAAATCCGGTTGATGCCCGGGTGCATATTTTCAGACTTTTGATCAAGGACTTTAACATTTAAACTTCACAAATATGAAAACCAGTTTTTATCCGCTCTTCATTTTATTGCTGATTTTAGCATTTTCAAAATCTGCGCATTCCCAGGCAGCTATCGACCTGGAAACGGGCGCGGTGTTTACCGGCTACAATGATGTCCGCATTCCGGGCGACGCGGGAACCTTTTTTTCCCTGAAGGATGATCTGAATCCGGAAACCGCCTTTTTCTACAGGCTGAGATTGAGCTACACCCTAAACGCGCGCCATACCTTGTCCTTGCTTTACGCGCCCCTTGAAGTAAAATCGGAGGGCAGCGTGCCGGAGGATATTTTTTTCACAGGTGTGGAATTTCCGGCCCACACTGAGTTGGATGCCTCCTTCAAATTCAACTCGTACAGAATAACGTACCGCTATGAAATTGTGAGAAAGCCGGGGCTTGAGTTCGGTTTGGGTTTTACGGCAAAACTCAGGGATGCCAAAATTGCACTTTCCTCGCCCGGCCTGTCGGCAGAAAAGCCAAACGTGGGATTTGTGCCCATTATCAATTTCAGGTTGTTCTGGAAACTGTATGAAAATTTAGGGCTTCTGCTTTACGGCGATGCGCTGGCTGCACCGCAGGGCCGGGCTGAAGATGTGTTGCTTGCCGCAACCCTGGATTTGTCCGAACGCTTCAGGATCAGAGCGGGATACCGTATTCTTGAAGGCGGAGCAGATAACGATGAGGTGTACACCTTTTCGCTGTTCAATTATGCATCTGTGGGCATCACTTATATGCTAATCACGGAATAAAGTTAACGAAGTAAGAATTTAGATGTCTGTCAATCTGAATTGATTTAAAAATACCATTAGCCGCAATTCTCAATTTGCAGGTTCAGCAGCATAAAAAAAGCTGCACTTCCCCGGTCTGTCTGTGGAAATGCAGCTTTTCGTGTGTAGAAAGATCTTATTTGAAAGCGGGAACACCTGTGGCTTCGGCACCTGTGATGAGCAGGTGGATGTCGTGGGTTCCTTCGTAGGTGATAACCGATTCGAGGTTCATCATGTGGCGCATCATGGGATAATCGTTGGTAATCCCCATGGCTCCGAGGATTTGTCTGGTTTCCCTGGCGATGTTGAGGGCCATGGCCACGTTGTTGCGTTTTGCCATGGAGATCATGGCCGCGGTGGCTTTGCCTTCGTTGCGCAGGTTGCCCAGGCGCCAGCTCAGCAATTGTGCCTTGGTGATCTCGGTGAGGGCTTCGGCCAGCTTTTTCTGCTGCAACTGGAAACCGGCAATCGGCCTTCCGAACTGCTTTCTTTCGAGCGAGTAGCGCAGGGCTGCATCGTAGCAGTCCATGGCAGCACCCACAGCACCCCAGGCAATTCCGTAACGGGCCGAATTGAGGCAGTTCAGCGGTCCGCGCAAACCTTTCACCTCGGGAAAGAGGTTTTCCTTGGGCACCTTCACGTTGTCGAATACCAGCTCTCCGGTCACAGAAGCACGAAGGCTGTACTTGCCATGGGTTTCGGGAGCGGAATATCCTTCAGCGCCGGCTTCCACGATCATGCCGCGGATGGTGCCTTCTTCATCCTTTGCCCATACCACAGCCACATCGGCAATAGTGGAATTGGTGATCCACATCTTGGCGCCGTTGAGCACCACGTGATCGCCCTTATCTTCGAAACGGGTGACCATGCTGCCAGGATCAGAACCATGGTTGGGTTCGGTAAGTCCGAAACAGCCGATTATCTCGCCGTTGATCAGCCGCGGGATATATTTTTGCTTTTGTTCCTCAGTTCCGAATTTCCAGATGGGGAAGATCACCAGCGAAGTCTGCACCGACGCCATGGAACGTATGCCGGAGTCGCCACGCTCGAGTTCCTGCATAATTACACCATAGGAAACGTAATCCATGCCGGGCCCGCCGTATTCCTCGGGAATGAAGGGGCCGAAAGTGCCGAGCTCTCCCATTTCCTTCACCAGGTGACGGGGGAATTTACCCTGTTCGTAATGCTCTTCGATGATTGGTTTTACCGCACGGTTTACCCAATCCCTTACTGCTTCACGAATAATTTTGTGTTCATCCGTAAACAGTTCGTCCACCAGATAATGATCAGGTGCTTCAAATAATACTGTTGATGCCATATCTCATGTTTTTTTTAAAGTGCCGGAATAAGACGGCAAATGTAGGTAAATTGCTGTTAATCTAATAACAGCAATGCAATTTATATTTGCTCAAAATAGGTGTGTTTGTTGGTATTGACTGGTTCAACTTTTCTACTTTTACACCCCGAAAATTGGAAAATATGCAAGCATTAGTCGACGGATCATTATTGATGACGGAATCGCTGGTGCGGTCGGGTGCCGATGTGTTTATCGGTTATCCCATCACACCTGCAAACAACCTTTACGCCTATTCAGGAAAAAGATTCAAGACCTTCCTGGCGGCTCCGGATGAAATCACTACCCTGCAGTGGATGTGCGGCTTTTCGTCCGCGGGACATTTACCCGTAACGGCCACTTCGTTTCCGGGATTTGCCCTTATGCTCGAATCGGTCAACCTGGCCTACATGATGGAATTGCCCATGGTGATCGTATTGGTGCAGCGTCTGGGACCGGCTACCGGAACCGCCACCAGCGGCGCACAGGGCGACCTGCTGCTGCTCAGGGGAATGCTTTCCGGAGGTTATTCCCTGCCGGTGATCAGCACCTCCAGCGCGGCCGACTGCTGGGAACTGGCCAATGATGCAGTGAAAACGGCCGTAAACCTGCGTACTCCCGTGGTGCTGCTCACATCCAAGGAGGAAGTAATGACCCAGTTCAGCATCGATATGGACAGCCTGAGTAACATCGATCCGGTGAAAAGAGTTTTCTATGAAAAAGAAGAAACTTATCACCCTTACAAAAGGGATGAAAAACTTGTTCCTGCATTCCTGCCGGTAGGCAACAACAAGCACCAGGTGCGGCTGACCGGATCGACGCACAACGAAAAAGGCATCCTCGAAGGCCTCAGCCCCGAAGCGCTGGAAAACACCCGCAGGCTTCACCGGAAAATTGAACAAAACACGGATACTTTCCTGCATTACGAACTGGAAGAAGATCCGGGCGCAGATACCCTGCTGATCTCGTACGGCATCACAGCCAATGCTGCGCGTGAAGCGGCGCTGATGCTGCGCCACCGGGATAGGAAGGTTTCGCTGCTGATCCCTAAAACCATGATACCCGTACCCGGCATTTATCTGGACGTGATAAAAACATATAAGCATGTGGTAATTGCGGAGGAAAACTACACCGGCCAGCTAACACAACTGCTTTTCGGTGTAAATGTGCCGGAGAACGTACATGCCGTGAACAAGATCGGAAACATGATTGATCCGTCAGAAATTACAGAGGAGGTAACAAAGCATGAATAGTCAATATCTGAATACCGAAACCCTGCCCTTTTGCAAGGGATGCGGGCATACATTAATCAGCAAGAATACGGAAAAGGCCCTGCAGCAAATCCGTTTAGATCCCATGGATGTGATCCTGGTAACCGATATCGGCTGCCACGGCATCATCGACAAAGCCTTTAATTCGCATACGGTACACGGGCTGCACGGCCGCTCGGTAGCATTAGCCTCGGGCGTATCCGCCGGACTGAACAACCCTGACAAGAAGGTGATTGTATTTGTGGGCGACGGCGGGGCCACCATCGGAATGCAGCACCTGCTGGATGCCGCCCACAACGGCTACAATATGACGGTGGTGATCCATAACAACATGCTCTACGGCATGACCGGAGGGCAGCCCAGCGAGTTTACACCTGAAGGATTTAAAACCCCTACCCTGCCCGAAGGTGCAGGACACCCGGGTTACGACATCTGCGCACTGGTCACCGCCGCCGGAGCGGGCTATGTGCGACGCATCAGCGGAATCGGCGATTTTTCTCACGCCCTGCAGGAGGCATTTTCCAGGAAAGGATTTTCGCTGGTAGAGGTGATGGAAGTGTGCCCCTCTTACGGCGTAAAAAGCAATCCCGGTATGAAACTCAACCAACTGATAGAGGATGCCGGGCTGGAAATAAAAGTGTATGCGGATAAGGAACCGCGCGCCTTCAAAACGCCTGTAAAGGATGAAACGCCTTCGTTGTTTTCGCAGAAGCTAAACGTCGAAAAAGCATATCACTCCGACCTCGACCACGATATACGCATTTTCCTGAGCGGATCGGCCGGCGAAGGCATTCAGGCCGCGGCAGAGCTGTTTATTCGCGCAGGGATGAAATCGGGCCTGAAGGTGACCAAAAAAGGCAGCTATCCGGTAACGGTAGGTGTTGGTTTTTCAGCTTCGCATCTTATCCTGTCGCCCAACGACATTCTGTACACCGGCGCCCCTGAACCTGATGTGGTGATTGTGACTTCGGATGACGGACTGGCATTTGCCCGGAAACGCATCACCGGGCTCGGGGAAGATAAACTGCTCCTGATCGACAGTTCGCTGCAAACACCAGAAACAAAGGCACGGGTGATTTCGCTTCCTTTCCGTGAACAGGCCGGCGGCCGCAATGCCATGATGTTTGCGATGTTTCATTACCTGAAGGAAAAACAGTTTATGCCCATGGAGGCACTGCTTGAGGTATTCAACAACAGCAAGCTGTCAGGAAATAAAAAACTGAAGGAACTTGTGGACGGATTGGTGTAGGTTCTCCTGATCCAAAATCCAAAAATTTCCGGGCACCTGCTGAAAGTTTACTTCACCACCACGCGCTCTGAGTAAACACCATCATCGGTCCTGACCCGGATAATATATATACCGGGTTTTAAGCTGCCGGTATGCAACTGCAAACTGCGGGAGGACCCATCAGCTTCAGCTACCACATGGCCTGCAATATCGTAGCATTGTACACGGTTTATCTTTGCATGCGCCTGGATGTTGATGTTTTCCCGGGCAGGATTGGGCCAGAGGCGCAGGTGGCCGGATGGTGCGGGCATATGCTCCCCGGTACCGGATATCATCTCAAACGACCAGATGTGCACCCGGAAACCAGCCATTTGCGGCAACACCACAAATCCGGCAGTATCAACACCCAGAATTTCCCAGTCTTCGCTCATCATATTCCACAGGCTGACCTCACCGGCAGGCAACCCGGCGGCGGATAAATCGATCCCGGTATTCTGGATGCTTTCGGCCGACGTGTTGATCACCACGATCGCCGTATCGTCGGGCGTGCTGCGGATAAACGAAAAAACGGATTCATCCGACGCCGGCAGCTCGTGGTAGGTGCCGGTTTGCAGCGCCGGTTTAAGATTCCTGATCCGGACCATTTTTTTGTAGCGGTTAAGGATGGAGGCGGGATTTTCCAGCTCAACCTCCACATTGTACTCGGCGTAATTGCTGTTGAGACCGTGCCACGGAATGCCGCTGGTAAACCCTGCATTGGCGTTGGGGCTCCATTGCATCGGCCGGCGGATTTCGGGATCGGGTTTTTCGCCCAGCATGCCGATTTCTTCACCATAGTAAATATAAGGAACCCCGGGCAGGGTAAGATAAAGTGCGGCGGCCAGTTTGTTTTTTTCCTCGTTCTGGTCCAGCTCGCTAAACACGCGGTTCATGTCGTGATTCGTAAGAAACGTGCCCCACTGCAGATGCGGATAAATGCTGTACACCATCGACATGTGGTTGCGGATTGCAGTGGCATTGCCCGTAATGGCCGTGTGCATGGTGCTGTTTGCCAGGTCGAATTCGAAGCACATGTCGAGGCCCCCATCTTCAACGTATTCCAGCACGGTGGTGGTGTTGGTCCAGGCTTCGCCGATGCTGTAAGCTTCCGAAGAGACATTTTTTGTATGTGCACTGAAATCCTTCCAGAACTGAAAGGTCTGGGGCAGGTCTTCGAGCACCGGCCCCTCCTCATAAATGTATTTGACGGCGTCGAGCCTGAAGCCGTCCACACCCACCTCGTCAAGCCAATACGTTGCAACATCAAACATCTCCTCCTTCACCTCCGGGGTTTCGTAGTTCAGGTCGGGCATGCCGTCCCAGAAGATGCCGTAATAGTACCCTGAGCCGGTCCAGTGCCACACCTGTTGCCCCCATGGCCCCGGGTAACCCGGATTTGTGGCCGACCAGCGATAATAGTCGCGGTATTCGCTCTGCGGATCCTGTGCACTGATAAACCACGGGTGCTGGCTGCTGCTGTGGTTCATCACGTAATCCACAATCACCCGGATACCGCGCGCATGTGCTGCATCCAGAAATTCCTGAAAATCGTTCATGGTACCATAATCGGGATTGATGGCCGTGTAATTCGTAACATCATAGCCATGATAACTGGGTGAAGGATTGACAGGCATGAGCCAGATGCCGGTGATGCCAAGATCGTCGGTGGTGGCAGGATCGCCGTCGTTCAGGTAATCCAGTTTTTGTGTCAGCCCATTAAAGTCACCGATGCCGTCGCCGTCGGAGTCGTAAAAACTTCTGACAAAAATTTCGTAAAACACCGTATGGTTCCACCAGTCGATTTCTGTGGTATCGCGCTGGCTCACCGTGATATAATCGTCAATGTGGAGCGTGTCGCTGAGTGAATCGTTGGCTGCCACCAGTTGCACCCCAAAGCTGCCCGGAAGGTGGTAGCTTACCAGCGGGCTTTCGGCCGTAGAATACTCAGGAGTGCCGCCTTCGAAGTGCCAGTGCCACTGGGTGACAATCCCCGAGGATTCGTTCTGAAAATGGAGGCTGCTTCCGCTCAGGATATCACTCACCTGCACCGAAAATCCAGCCTGCGGATCGCCCGATCCGGGCAACTCGTCGTTGTACCAGTAATACACCGAATCGGTAGCCGAGGCTACGGTATACTGCCGGTTGGGGCCGCCGCCGGAGAATTCCTCGTTGCCGTCCCACACACCGTTCAGGCGAAATTTAAACTGGATATTCTGACCTATGTAAAAATCATCAATCATTACGTCGTAAATGCTGTCGTTGTTTGTGTCGGAGAGCGGGGTGAGGATTTCGCCCCATTCATTAAAATCGCCGGCAATATCCACGAAATCCTCTTCCGGATCAAAATTTCCGGTTTCGATCTGCCACGACATATTCACGTTGAAGTGAATGCCGGCAGGCTGTGAAAAAAGATCCAGGCTTAAGGCAATAATGATCAGGATGGTGATGGATGGTATTTTAGTAAGCATGACGGTGCGGATTTATTGTTACAATATTACAAAGATAACAATAAGCGCGGGAAGGGATTTTTAGGAAATCCTACTCCACCTCCACCAGTTCAATCTCGAAAATCAACACCGAATTGGCGGGAATCCCTGGCCTGGCGCCGCTGCCGTAACCCAAACCCGACGGGATGAAAAAGGTGCCTTCGCCGCCTTCTTTCAGCAGGGGAATGGCAATTTTCCAGCCTTCGATAAGGCCCTGCAGGTTGAATGTGGCTGTGCCAACATTTGTCTGGTCGAACACCGATCCATCCGTGAGATAACCCTTGTAATAAACTGAAACGGTGGATTGTGCCGTGGGATGTTCGCCGTTACCTTCTTCAGTGATGATGTAGTACACTCCTGACGGATCGCGTTGTGCAGTAAGATTATGATCGGCCAGATAATCCAGGATAATGTGTTCGTCGATTTCAGCCTGTTTGTTGTTGTCGTCGTCTTTTTTGCAGGCGGTCAGGGCAAACAAACCTGCAAGCATCAGCAGCGAAAGGAGCCGGAATATGTTTCTCATCGTTGTTCGGATTATTTTTTTTTTGATTATTCCCGCAAAAATAAACTTTAAGCCCGATCACCCGAATTTTTGTTTTTGATGAATGCAAATGTGGATGAAATTCGTTACACTTGCAATTAGCGTTAAATGAGAAAGGAGCTATTGATGAAGAAAAAAGTGCTTGTATACAACATCATGGAATTCCCCGAGAAGATCAGGATTTTTCGTGAAGGCATCGAGCGGGAGGTGAACGAAGCGGGGATAGATGCCCGCTTTGTACTGCCGGAAGAACCCACGCTGCCATTGCTGCGGGAAGAATGTACCCATCTGATCATTTCCGGATCCGAGGCCTCTGCCAAAGATGAATCGCCGTGGACGGAGGAACTCGCCGGCCTGATCCGCTACTTTTTGGACAACGATAAAAAAATTCTTGCTATTTGTTACGGGCATCAGTTTCTGGCAAGGGTGCTGGCAGGCAAGGAATGTGTGTATAAACTTCCGGTGCCCGAGTACGGTTATTCACGTGTTTACCTGAAGGAAAACCCGCTGTTTGCAGGCATCATGGAGCCGGTGGTGGTGCAATTGCACTACGATGCCGTACGCAACCTGCCCGCGCGTTTCGAAATTATTGCCGACAACGAAATTTCGCTGCAGGCATACCAGTACGACGGCAGAGATGTATACGGGGTGCAGTTTCATCCTGAATTCAACCGCGAAGCCGCTGAATACTTTCTTGACGAAACACGGAAATCCGATCCTGACTTTTCAGATTTTTACCGCAACGAACTGAGCGACCGGCGGCAACTGGATCAGAACGGGCTGTTTATCCGGAATTTCTTGAAGATGTGAGGACGATATTCCTATGATCCGGAAAAATTTTTAGGGAGAAATCATGTGGCAGTCAATCATAATGCCTTACATGAAACGGCAATACTGAATCAGGGCTTTTCCGGTTGCTGACGGGGCTCGTTCTCACCGGAACCGGTTTGTTGGTTTTCCATCTCCGGGTGCAATTCCTCTTCGCTGTAATGATCTTCGGCCACCGTGCGGGTAAAAAATTTCCGCTGAAACAGGATCAAAATCAATACACCGATGGTAATGGATGAATCGGCAATGTTGAATACCGGCCGGAAGAAAATAAAATCCTCTCCGCCGACAAAAGGCACCCACGCCGGATAAGTGCCTTCGATCAGTGGAAAATAAAACATGTCAACCACATGCCCGTGAAGAAATGTGGCATAGCCGCCGCCTTCCGGGAAAAGAGTGGCCACCGTGTGATACGATGAATGGCTGAAGATCAGGCCATAAAATGCACTGTCGATCATATTTCCGATGGCGCCGGCAAGAATGAGCGCAATGCTGATGATGAGGCCGGTGCTGGCGTTTTTGCGTGCCAGGTCGAACATGTACCATCCAATGGCAATGATAGCCAGAATCCTGAAGAGGCTTAGCGCCAGTTTGCCAAATTCGCCGCCGAACTGCAGGCCGAAAGCCATGCCTTCATTTTCGGTGAAATGAATGATGAACCAGTCGTCGAAAATATGAAACTCCTGCCCGAGGGTCATATTCAGCTTGATCCAGAATTTCAGGATCTGGTCGAGAATAAGGATCAGCAGTATGAGGATCAGCGGTTTCTTCACCAGGGTTCTTATTTTTTCGGGTAAATACCTAAATGTTCGGGCATAACAAACCTGTTGCCACATTCCGGTTGCGGAAGGACATGTAAAATAGCAGTTTCAATGCTGACTGAAGCGGCCAAAACCTACCTGCGTTGCTGTGATTGCTGAAGTTTGGCTTCAATACTAAGGGTGGCATGGGGTACACTGCGCAGGCGCTCTTTCGAAATGAGTTTGCCCGTTACCCGGCAAATGCCGTATGTGCCGTTCTCGATGCGAATCAATGCGTTTTCAAGATTGTTGATGAATTTCTGCTGTCGCGCTGCCAACCGGCTGTTTTCTTCTTTCGACAAGACGCTGTAGCCTTCTTCCAGCACCTTAAAGGTGGGCGAGGTATCATTGGTGTCGTGCTCGTTATGGTTGGTGTAAGCTTCCGTTAACAAAGCGAGGTCAGCTTTTGCTTTCTCCAGCTTTTCCAGAATGATCTGCTTGAACTCCTCGAGTTCCTCCTTGCTGTACCTGTTTTTGGTAGCAATTGGAGCATCTTTTTCCGATCCATTATTTGCCATAATTCTTTTCTTTTAGTTTAATACTCCTTAATTCTCAGCCGGCTTTAACAATGTTGATTCTTGTTTTGATGTCTTCGCCCAGCTCAACTTCCACTCCTGCATTTCCATTGATCGAATCTACCAATTCGAGTGACTTTGCCAGAGTTTCCGAACAAATATAATGATAATTATTTTGAATTGCGTCAATAATTTGTTCATTCTTTTGCACCTGCAGCGCGATCTTATCGGTCACGTCGAAATCCTTCTCTTTGCGCAGGTTTTGGATTCTGTTTACCAAATCTCTGGCCAGTCCTTCCTGGCGCAGTTGCCCGGTGATAGTAATATCCAGTGCTACAGTAAGTTTACCTTCCGTGGAGATCAGCCAGCCGGGAATATCCTGTGTAATGATCTCCACATCCTCGGGGGTAATCCGGGCCTGCACGCCGTCGATAGTCACAACGTGGCTGCCGGTGCTTTCCAGCTCATTGATCTGGTCGGTGGTAAAATTCGTCAGCTCGGCGGCCAGTTTTTTCATGAGTTTACCGTACCGCGGGCCCAGGATTTTAAAATTAGGCTTGAGTTTTTTCACCAGCATTTCCGAATCTTCACGCATAAACTCAAGTTCCTTCACGTTCACTTCCGAAAGGATGAGCTTTTCGACGGCTTCAACGTGCGATCTGAATTGCTTGTTCAACACAGGGATCATGATCTTGTTCAACGGCTGACGAACCTTGATCTTTGTCCGTTTTCGCAACGACAGCACCATCGATGTTATTTTCTGGGCCAGTTGCATTTTCTCTTCCAGATCTTTATCGATAAATGCAGCATCGGCCGCGGGCATGTCGGCCATATGCACCGACTCGTAATTGCGCCTTCCGGTAACGGCATTCAGGTCGAGGAACAACCGCTCCGCAAAGAATGGTGCGATGGGTGAAATCAGCATCGAAAGTGTTTCCAGGCAGGTATACAGCGTCTGGTAAGCCGAAATTTTGTCGGTGGTAAGTTCACCTTTCCAGAAACGGCGGCGCGAAAGCCTCACATACCAGTTGCTGAGTTTATCATCCACAAACTGTGCAATGCCCCGTCCGGCACGTGTGGGTTCGTAATCGCCGAAGGATTCGTCTACCAGCTTCACCAGTGAATTCAATTCCGAGAGTATCCAGCGGTCGAGCTCGGGCCGGCTTTCATAAGGCACTTCCTCCTGATCGTACCTGAATCCATCGATATTGGCATACAAAGCAAAGAACGCATAGGTATTGTAAAGCGTTCCGAAGAATTTCCGCTGCACCTCGCCCACACCTTCCAGGTCGAACTTAATGTTGTCCCACGGTTGTGCATTGGTAATCAAATACCAGCGGGTGGCATCCGGGCCGTAGGTTTCGATGGTTTGAAACGGATCCACGGCATTGCCAAGACGTTTCGACATCTTGTTGCCTTTTTTATCCAGCACCAGTCCGTTCGACACACATGTTTTGTAAGACACCGAATCGAACACCATGGCAGCGATGGCATGGAGGGTAAAGAACCATCCACGGGTCTGGTCAACGCCCTCGGCAATAAAATCAGCCGGGAAGTAGGTTTCCAGGTCTTTGTTCTCGAAAGGATAATGGTACTGCGCATAGGGCATGGCGCCCGAATCGAACCACACGTCGATGAGGTCGGGTTCGCGGAACATCTGCCTGCCACTTTCCGATACCAGTACGATCTGATCGATGTAAGGCCTGTGGATATCGAATTTCAGATAATTATCTTCCGATTGATCTTCAGGATTGAACTCCGCCAGCGGATTATTGCCCATATACCCTGCAGCTACGGATTTTTCGATCTCTGATTTCAGTTGTTCCAGCGATCCGATGCAAATCTGCTCCTGCTTGTCTTCAGTAGTCCAGATGGGCAGGCCCACACCCCAAAAGCGCGACCGGGAAAGGTTCCAGTCGACCAGGTTTTCGAGCCAGTTGCCAAACCTGCCGAATCCGGTGGCTTTGGGTTTCCAGTTGATGGTGTTGTTGAGTTCGATCATCCTGTCCTTGAATGCGGTGGTTTTAATGAACCACGAATCCAGGGGATAATAAAGCACAGGCTTATCGGTGCGCCAGCAATGCGGATAGTTGTGCACGTATTTTTCGATCCGGAAAGCCTTGTTTTCCTGCTTGAGCATCACCGAAAGGTCCACATCGAGTACTGGCGAATCTTCGGCGGCATCCTGATCGTAATCATTTTTTACGAATCGGCCGGCAAATTCACTGTACCTGTCCACGTTCACATAATCTGCTACAAACTTTTCGTCGAGATCTTCTATCCTGAAAAAGCGGCCGCGCAGATCCACCATCGGACGCTTGCTGCCGATCTTATCGATAAGGATGAGTGGCGAAATACCGGCGGCTTTGGCCACCCGGTCGTCGTCGGCACCAAAGGTTGGTGCAATATGCACGATGCCGGTTCCGTCCTCTGTAGTTACGTAATCGCCCAGGATCACGCGGAAAGCGTCACCTTCGGGCTTTACCCACGGAATGAGCTGTTCGAAGCGGATGCCTTCGAGTGCAGTGCCGGGGAATTCGTCCACGATTTCGTAGGGAACCACCTTATCGCCAGGGATATATTCCTGCATCTCCAGGTCTTTGGCCTTTTCGCTGAAGTAGCGGCCGAGCAAATCCTTTGCCAGCACCACGCTGATGGGTTTGCCCGAGTAAAAATTATAAGTGTTCACCTGTACATAGGTGATTTTGGGACCGACGGCCAATGCCGTATTCGAAGGCAGTGTCCAGGGCGTGGTGGTCCATGCCAGCAGGTACACATCCATGTGGGCATTCTTGTATAGGAATTTGGATTTTTCGTCGGCTTCAACTTTAAACTGAGCCGTGACGGTGGTGTCCTTCACATCGCGATAGCAGCCGGGCTGATTCAGTTCATGGGTACTCAATCCGGAACCGGCAGCCGGCGAATAAGGCTGAATGGTATAGCCCTTGTAAAGCAGGCCCTTTTCGTAAAGCCTGGAAAGCAGCCACCAAACCGTTTCGATGTATTTGTTGTCGAAGGTGATGTAGGGATCGTCCAGATCGACCCAGTAACCCATCTGCCGGGTCAGTTCGTCCCATTCGCCCTTATATTTCATCACTTCGCGGCGACAGGCTTCGTTGTATTCTTCAATTGAAATCTTCTTTCCAATGTCTTCTTTGGTAATGCCGAGGGTTTTCTCCACAGCAATTTCGATGGGCAGCCCGTGGGTGTCCCATCCTGCTTTTCTGCTCACGTAGTAACCTTTCAGCGTTTTGTACCTGCAGAAAATGTCCTTGATGGCACGCGACATCACGTGGTGGATGCCGGGCTTGCCATTGGCCGAAGGCGGGCCTTCGTAAAACACAAAATTCTCGTGGCCTGCACGCTTTTTCAGCGTCCGGTGAAAAATATCGTTTTCCTTCCAGAAGTTCCGCACACCATTGGCCATTTCTGTAAGGTTCAGCTTATCGTATTCTCTGTACTTCAAACTCATTTGGATAAGAAGATTTTAACAGTCTAATTTAAAATGGCGCAAAAGTATAAAAAATAAAATTGATGAAAGGCAGATGAATCAAAAAAGAGACGGGGGAAATACTTTGACAATCAACAGGCTGCAACCGCAGGATATATTCCGATTTTTATCGAATACGGGCTTACTCTTTCAGGCCGGCCACAAAATCCCTGTTAAGCAATATCGATTCGAGGATCGCTTCAACTGTTTCGCAGCCCATAACTTTGATGATATCGTGTACCTGACGTCTCTTTTCCTCCGGAAGAGCTTCCGACAGGAGGGTTCGGATAAGGTTACGATATTCTGAGCCTTTCAGTTCATCGGCCAGGGCATTCAGGATCACATCCACACTGACGGTGTCGGGCACTGCCACGGCATTTTCGGGCACCCCGAACGATTCGATCTCGTCAATGGAAGCTTCCAGAATCTCCCGCCCCAGTTTTTTGCAGCTTTGCAGGTAATCGGAATATCCAGAGGTATCACGGAGCGACCAACTGTTATACTCATAATCCAGCTTTTCGATCTGCCTGATCTTCTGGTTGTTTTCGCCAAAAAGCCGGGCCAGCAGAATGACGGTATAGTTTTTCCATGCCTCCAGGTCGAAGTCCTTGCTGCTTAGCTTATCGATTTGTTTTCGAAGCAGTTCGATTTGTTTTTCTTTCATAATGGAATCGATTGAATGCTAAAAATACAAATAATCGGACAGATACCATTGTCCGCACCAAAATAAAACAGCCTGCTACGCAGGTAACAGGCTGTTTTTTTGAGGAGGTGTCGAGCGGATTCGAACCGCTGTACGCGGTTTTGCAGACCGCTGCCTAACCACTCGGCCACGACACCTTTTGTGGATTAGCGCTGCAAAAGTAATATTATTTCCAAATTGTCAAAGACAAATTCAAAACTTTTCTGATCAATCGGTTGATTTAAAAGAATTAGAGGCGATATTTCAGAAGATTTCCCTGGGTTACTTTTTTCCATATCCGCAAAAGAACTGTTGAATAACTGAAGGTAAAATTCTAATTTTGGCGATTCATTTTAAAATACCTAACCATGTCGAAAGAAGAAAGTAAAGCTGTGACGCCGGAAGGCAGGGCAGAAGGCAAAAGTTCCGTAAATTTCATTGAGGCTCAGATCAACGAGGATTTGCGCCAGGGCAAGAACAACGGCCGGGTGCATACGCGTTTTCCCCCGGAGCCAAACGGATACCTGCATATCGGCCACGCCAAGTCGATCCTGTTGAATTACGGACTGGCAAAAAAATATAACGGCAAGTTCAACCTGCGCTTCGACGATACCAACCCCACCACCGAGGAACAGGAATATGTGGACTCCATCCTCAACGATGTGAAATGGCTTGGCGCCGACTGGGAAGACAGGCTTTTCTTTGCTTCCGACTATTTCGACCAGCTATACGAGTGGGCCGAAAAAATCATCATGACCGGCAGGGCTTATGTTGACGACCAACCGGCCGACCTCATTGCAGAACAACGCGGAACGCCAACCCGCCCTGGCACCGAAAGCCCATACCGCAACCGCACTCCGGAAGAAAACCTCGACCTGTTCCGCCGCATGAAAGCCGGCGAATTCAAAAACGGTGAAAAGGTACTGCGCGCCAAAATCAATATGGCATCGCCCAACATGCACATGCGCGATCCCATCATGTACCGCATCGTACATGCCCACCACCACCGCACCGGCGACAAGTGGTGCATCTATCCCATGTACGACTGGGCACATGGCGAGTCAGATTTTATCGAAGGCATTACCCATTCGATCTGTACGCTCGAATTTGAGGTGCATCGCCCGCTGTACGACTGGTTTGTGGATCAGATCCAGGAAACCGAATACCGCCCGCGGCAAATTGAGTTTGCACGCCTCAACCTGAGCTACACTGTGATGAGCAAGCGCAAACTCCTTGAGCTGGTAAAACAAAATTATGTAAATGGCTGGGACGATCCCCGCATGCCTACCATCACCGGACTCCGCCGGCGGGGATACACACCCGAATCGCTCCGCCTGTTTGCCGAAAAAGTGGGTGTGGCCAAGCGCGACAACGTGATCGACGTGGCCCTGCTCGAACACAGCATACGTGAAGACCTCAACAAAAAGGCATCCCGCGTCATGGCGGTGCTCGACCCGCTAAAGGTGGTAATTACAAACTATCCTGAAGGTAAATCGGAAAATATGGAAACCGAAAACAATCCTGAAGATCCGGAAGCCGGTACACGAATGGTTCCGTTTTCCAGGGAATTATTTATAGAGAAGGATGATTTTATGGTCGATCCGCCGAAGAAATTCTTCAGGCTGGGGCCGGGTCGCGAGGTGAGGCTGAAAGGCGCCTACATCGTGAAATGCGAAGACTATATAACCAATGACAACGGCGAGGTAACCGAAATTTACTGTTCGTACGATCCTGAAAGCCGCAGCGGCGGTGAGGGCAGTAAACGCAAGGTAAAAGGCACATTGCACTGGGTTTCGGCGCAGCATGCCATCGATGCAGAGGTCAGGCTGTTCGACCGCCTGTTTATGAACGAAGATCCCAATGATGTTCCCGAAGGAGAAGATTTTAAAGCAAATCTTAATCCGCATTCGCTTGAAATAAAGAAAAACTGTAAACTGGAGCCAGGGCTGAAAGATGCACGTCCCGGCGAAAAATTCCAGTTTCAGCGCATTGGATATTTCTGTGCCGATCCTGACAGCACCGCTGATATGCCGGTTTTCAACCGCACGGTGCCATTAAGGGATTCGTGGTCAAAGCAGTCGCGATAAGCTGCTGTACCGGCAACACAATATTTCTCTGTCTCAGTTTTTTTTAAGCACCGGACGCATCAGCGCCACCAGCGCCACCACGGCCCAGGTGCCCTCAAGTATGACGAAAGGCATAAATCCGATCAGTACGGAAGCATAACATGCAATGCCGGCTCCAAACAGGTTGAGCAGAATGTAAGCCGGATGTTCAACCTTAAGAATTTTAAACAGGTTCAGAAAAAATGCAATCAGTAACAGGCTTACGCCGATGGTTCCGATCAGGTTTTCGATTTCCATATTGATTTTGTTTTCCCGCAAAATTAGCATTCCTCCGCAACTCGTATGTCGCCGCAGGTACGGTTCTTTCGTTTTTGGAAGGTTCATTCATTTAAGCTATTCATATTTAAATACGTATTTTTGTAAAAACAAAATCGACCGCATCATGAAAACACGATTCGCACATTTTACCGCAATTGTTTTGCTGACGCTTTTTGCGGCTTCCTGCACCTCTTCTGGAGACCGTGGTACTGCAACAGAACCCGGCATTCACATGGTAAAGGTTCAGGAAGTGATTCCCACCAGTGTTTACAGTTACCTCAGGGTGGCCGAAGAGGATTCCGAATACTGGATTGCCATACGCAAGGCAGATGTGACAGTAGGTAACACATACTTTTTTAAGGATGCACACAGGATAGAGGATTTCGAAAGCAAGGAACTCGGGCGCACCTTTGAAACGCTGTATATGGTTGATGCATTGAGTGACACACCGCTGGAAATGCAGCAGGCGCCGCAGGAACAGGCGACCGGCAAACGTACACCTGAAAAGCAGATCTCCGGCTCAATCGAACATATCGAAGGCGAAACCAGCATCGCCGAAATTTACAAGGCTCCTGAAGCATATTCCGGAAAGAAAATTACAGTGCGCGGAAAAGTGGTGCGCTACAACGACCGCATCATGGGGCGCAACTGGGTGCATATCCAGGACGGAACTGAACATGGCGGAAAATTCGACCTTACCGTCACCACCAACGACGTGGTAAATGTTGGAGAAGTTGCCGCTTTCGAGGGCACCATTAACCTAAACCGTGATTTCGGCGCAGGCTACACCTACGAAGTTATTATGGAAGATGCCCGGCTAACAACACCCACAAAACTGTAGGCTACCGTTCAACGGCAAAAGGTTCGCCAAACACCGGAGTTTCGTCGTCGATCATTTCGAAAGGAAAATGGTAAACCGGCACATCTTCAAGGTCGCGATGCAGGATATCCACACAAATGGTATCGGTGCTGTTGCTTTCGTCGATCTTTACGTTTGCCTCGAAAGTGATCGCCCAGGCACGGGCACGTCCTGCTTTCATTTCTTCATCAAAATAATTCAGCAGGTCGTCCATAATCTCGCCGTTCGACGGGATATAGCCGCCCTTTTCCACTTCCACCTCACGGTGATGCGTTAAACCACGGTCGTCAGTCAGGGCTCCGAAGGGGAACAGCTCGCCGGTCTCCATCAACTGATCCTCGGCGTATTTGCGGCAGTGATCAAGCAGGACTTTTACATCATCATTCATTTTAATCCAGGATTAGTTCAACAGATATTCCCTTCAAAGGTAAAGCTTTTCAAAAAAATCCGGCACCCGATCCAACTATTCTAACATTCGTTGTGTCATAAACGTACAAAAGAAGAAAACCGGCGAACAAAAAACCGGGATGGCTTCACTTTTTCTTGATGATTTTTTAATACAGACTTAACATCATTCCCGATTGTACTTGCTACTTTTGCACCAGAAAACAAAGGAACAATCCTTTGCGGAAATCAAGCGGTGAAGGCCAAACAAAGAGCATATCATCGCGATGAGGGACACCGAAGAGAGGATCCTTCGAACAAACGGCTGGGCTATCCGGCTTTTTTTATGCCCTTCATTGCAGTCATGTTCAGAATTTCTGATGCTCAATTCAAAATCCGAAAAATTATTCCTGTGTTTATTGGAAAAGTTCAAGCTTGCAGATAACTTTTTTTTGTTCCGATCTGAATGAATGCAGCAAACAACAGGCGGCTTCGCTTTTACCAATGATCAGCTTTGCTTGGTTTTCTTTACAAAAAACATTTTCATAATTTTAAATTACCTGAACTACTACTCATAATTCAAATTCACATTCAGCAATTTCTCCACCTGTTCCGGGGTGAGGTTTTTGCGCCTGGCAAAATCAATTACCCGTTTTTATTTGTTAAATAGCTGATAAGCATTATTTAGAGATTCTTATCTTTGTTTTTGTAATACATCAATATCGTGAACAAAAAAAAGTTTTTGCAGAGAATAGTATTGAATCAAAATAATATCAAGTTCAATGATGTAGTTGTTCTGGTTGAATCATTTGGTTTTTCCCTTGACAGGGTGAATGGCAGTCATCACATTTTTAAACACAAGAATATTCCGGTACTCATAAATATACAAAGGGTTAAAGATGAGGTAAAACCATACCAGGTGCGTCAGTTATTAAAGATTATCGAAAATCACAACTTGAAAATAACAGATTAAATCATGAAAGACTATCATATAAATATTTTTTACAGCGAAAACGACCAGGGATACATAGCAGATATTCCTGATCTGACTTATTGTTCTGCTTTTGGTGAAAATCCTGAAGAAGCACTTAAAGAAGTAATTAAAGCTAAAACAGCATGGCTTGAAAGCGCAATGAAAAATAATATTCCAATTCCTGAGCCTAAGTATAAACCTGCCATTTATCAGGCAGTAAGTTGAAAGGTACGGACGCGTGAGACGATTTAGTCTCAACTACCTGTAATTCAAATTCACATTCAGCAATTTCTCCACCTGTTCCGGGGTGAGGTTTTTGCGCCTGGCATAATCCTCAACCTGATCGCGCGACACCTTCCCCAGGTTGAAATACTGAGATTGGGGATGTGCAAAATAATATCCGCTTACTGATGCCGCCGGGTACATGGCGTAGTTTTCGGTGAGGTGGATATCCGCCTGGTTTTCGGCATCGAGCAGGTCGAACAAAGTCCGCTTTTCCGAATGCTCGGGGCAGGCGGGATAGCCGGGAGCCGGACGGATGCCCTGGTATTTTTCGCGCAGGGTTTCTTCGATCGACAGGGTTTCGTCAGGAGCATATCCCCAGAATTCTTTCCTCACTTTTTCGTGCATCAGCTCGGCAAAGGCTTCGGCAAGGCGGTCGGCCAGGATTTTCATCATGATGGCGTTGTAGTCGTCGTTGTCGGCCTCAAACTCTGCCACCCATTTTTCGAGCCCGATGCCTGCCGTTACTGCAAAGCCGCCGATATAATCCTGTTTGCCGGTATCGGCCGGAGCCACAAAATCTGCCAGGCAGAGGTTAGGCGTATCGCCGGCTTTTTCCTGCTGGTTGCGCAGAAACCTGAAAACTGCAAGTTGCTTTTTCCGGTTTTCGTCTTCGAAAAGCTGCACATCGTCACCCTTTGCGGCGGCGGGCCAAAAACCGATTACGCCATTGGCCTGCAGCATTTTTTCGTTGACGATGCGGTGGAGCAGGGCAATGGCATCATCATATAATTTTTTGGCTTCCTCACCTTTTACCGGATCATCGAAAATGGCGGGAAATTTCCCATTGATGCGCCAGGAATGAAAGAAAAAGGTCCAGTCGATAAATTCGCTGATCTCTTTCAGGTCGTAATCGATGAAATATTTATTTCCGGTGAAGGAAGGTTTGTAAACCGGGCTGCTCTCCCAATCGATTTTTATGTGATTTCTTCTGGCCTCGTCGAGGGAAACATAACTGGCTTCGGCCCGGCCGGTTTCGTGTTTTTCGCGCAGGGATGCATATTTTTCGCGTACTTCCTTTGCTACGCTTTCCTTTTGCTTTTCAGAAATCAGGCTGGATACCACGCCGACGCTTTTTGAGGCATCGCGAACGTGTACTACCGGCGCCTGATAGTTTGGCTCGATCTTTACCGCCGTATGGATTTCGGATGTGGTGGCCCCGCCAATGAGCAGCGGCACCTGCATGTTGCGGCGGGTCATTTCGCGGGCCACGTGTACCATTTCCTCCAGCGAAGGGGTGATAAGGCCGCTAAGCCCGACGATATCCACATTTTCATCCACGGCCGTGTGCAGGATTTTTTCGGCCGGTACCATCACCCCGAGGTCGATCACTTCGAAATTGTTGCAGGCCAGCACCACGCCCACGATGTTTTTTCCGATGTCATGCACATCACCCTTTACGGTTGCGAGCAGCACCTTGCCCGCCGATTGGCGGCCGCCCTTTTCGGCATTTTCGGCTTCGATATAGGGCAGCAACACGGCCACAGCCTTTTTCATTACGCGGGCACTCTTCACCACCTGGGGCAGGAACATTTTTCCGGAACCAAACAGATCGCCAACCACATTCATGCTATCCATCAGCGGCCCTTCGATCACGTCGAGCGCCCGCTCATATTGTTGACGCGCTTCCTCCGTATCGGCTTCCACAAACTCGGTGATCCCTTTCACCAGGGCGTGTTTCAGCCGCTCCTGCACGGGAGCATCGCGCCAGGCATCGTGCTTTTCTTCCTTTTTCCCGCTGTTTTTCACTTTGTCGGCATAGGCGATCAGGCGGTCGGTGGCATCCTTGCGTCGGTTCAGGATCACATCCTCCACCAGTTGAAGCAGATCGCCGGGAATCTCGTCATAAATCTGCAGCATACCCGGATTGACGATACCCATATCCATGCCTGCCCGAATGGCATGATACAGGAAGGCCGAATGCATGGCTTCGCGTACGGTGTCGTTTCCGCGGAAGGAAAAGCTCAGATTGCTCACCCCGCCGCTCACCTTTGCGTAGGGCAGGTTCTCCTTTATCCACCTGGTGGCGTTGACGTAGTCAACCGCATAGTTGTTGTGTTCATCGATGCCGGTGGCTACCGTAAGGATGTTGGGATCGAAAATGATATCCTCCGGCGGGAAATCGATTTCTTCGGTCAGGATCCTGTAGGCCCGCCGGCAGATTTCGGTTTTACGCTCAAAGGTTACCGCCTGCCCCTCCTCATCAAAAGCCATGACGATGACGGCAGCGCCGTACTTTTTCACGAGCCGGGCCTGGCGCCTGAATTCCTCTTCGCCCTCCTTAAGGCTGATGGAATTGACGATGGATTTTCCCTGCAGGCATTTCAGTCCGGCCTCGATCACGCTCCATTTCGACGAATCCACCATCACCG
>JBKHBQ010000314.1:0-4279 GCA_046542305.1 Bacteroidales bacterium | reverse complement strand
CATCAAAATCCTGATGTAGTCGAGGCCACCTACCACTTCCTGGAAATCCTTAATTTCTTCGCCTTCGGCCTCCTGGGCGATATCGGCAAACAGGTTAAACAATTCCTTGGTTACGTGTACGGTGGTAAAACCCTCTTTGGCGCCATACTTGTCGAAAAGAGCATCGGTGGGGCTCTGCGCGAACGAGAACGATACCAGTGCGATGGCTGCGATCAATAACATTGCTTTCTTCATTGTCTTGGTAATTTTTATGGTTTGATAACTATATTGAATTTTGATATTTTGCTCATGTTTTCAACACCCGAGTTGATTTTTTCGATGTTTTCGGTTTGCTGGTTCAGGTTTTTCAGTCCCTGGTTAAATTTTCCAAGTTCATCAAGTTTGGTGGCGGTGGTTTCGAACCTGCCCATTTCCGAGAGCGGTTCTGTGCCCTGGCTAATTTTTTCGGATACAAAAGCCAGTGCAATCCGGGTTTGGTGGTAGGCCTGTTGTGCTTCCTCGCGGGTGTAATCCGTTCCGGCCAGATTTTGGTTGTTGCCGGTTTGTTGCGATTCGATCAGCAGCGCCATGATAAACAGCAGGCTGGCGGCCACGCCGGTAAAATAGTACCAGAAACGGTTGGTCCGGTAAAAGGACACCGCCGGCGCCTGGTTGATGCGCTGCATGATCTCTGCGTCGAATTCATCGCCGAGCCTGTGTTGCTTTTCACTTTCGAAATACCCGAACATGGCCCGGTAATGGTCCAGGTGCGGCGCCACCTCTTCCGAAGAAAAATACCCTTTCAGGATCTTTTCCTCGTCGGTGGTGCTTATTCCTTCGAAATATTTATGCAGCAATATTTCTATTTCATTTATATTCATATTCATGTTTTTTTGTCAGCTGGTCGCGAATTTCCTTCCTTGCTCTGGAAAGGGTCACCCGCACGGCATTTACATTCATGGATAGCTGAAGGGCAATGTCGTTGTACTCCATTTCCTCGATGTCGCGCATCTGCACCACCAGCCTTTGCTGCTCGGGCAGCCGGGCGATGATTTGATACACCTGGTTTACTGTATCCTTCAGCTCTGCGAGTTTTTCAGGCGATTTCTCATCTGCCGGCGCGTTCCGGTCCTTGAGTTGATCGTGCCCGTAGTTTTTCGATTTGATCTTGTCGAGGCACAGGTTGCGGGTCATCA
This sequence comes from Bacteroidales bacterium, assembly GCA_046542305.1. Classification (GTDB taxonomy): domain Bacteria; phylum Bacteroidota; class Bacteroidia; order Bacteroidales; family 4484-276; genus JBKHBQ01. The sequence goes on along the minus strand of JBKHBQ010000314.1, from coordinate 3,104 downwards.
CCACGGCAAAAGCCTCTACGCTTCTGTACTTCACGATTTCATCCTGTTTTGTCCACAGGCGCAACAGCACTTCCTGCACGATGTCGCGGGCGTCCTCCATATCGTTGAGGATTCTTCCCGCCAGGCGAAACAACCTGTCTTTTACCGGCAAAACCTGAAGTTTAAACTCTTCTGTTGTCATTCGATGTGTAGACGAGCGTTTAACTAATTCATTACAAAAACATCAAAAAAAAAGGATAAAGTTAGGAAATAAAAGGCTCTGAAGAGTGCCGTAAATTGTACCGTTTCTAAATTGAGACGCTGATTGCAGGGTATGCAAATTTGACTATTTTTGTTGCCCTGAAAATCCAGGCATAATGCTAATTGACAAATAATCAAAATATTCACCAAAATCAGAAGTATATGTTTAAGGGACACCCAAGAGGATTAATTGCTGCGGCCCTTGCCAACATGGGAGAACGTTACGGATTCTACACAATGATGGCGATTCTGGCCTTGTTCATTACGGCTAAGTTCGGACTGGACGGTACCACCACGGGCTACATTTACGCTACTTTTTACGCTTTGATTTACATTCTGTCGCTGGCAGGGGGTGCCATTGCCGACAAAACACGAAACTACAAAGGCACCATTATGGCCGGTATCATCGTGATGTCGCTCGGATACCTTGCCCTGGCGATTCCATCTGAAACGCCCGTACCCGACCAGACGCTCTGGCTGCTCATTACCCTGGCTGCATTGTTCATCATTGCATTCGGTAACGGACTTTTTAAAGGAAACCTGCAGGCCCTTGTGGGCCAGATGTACGACAACGAAGTGTTTGGCAAACTGCGCGACTCGGGATTTTCCATCTTTTACATGTTCATAAACATTGGCGCCATTTTCGCACCTTTCACCGCCGTGTCCGTAAGGAACTGGTGGCTGTCGAGCAATGACCTGGAATACAGCGCCGACCTGCCTAAATTGTGCCACGCCTACCTTAAAGGCACCATCAATCCGGATGCGATGCAATCGCTGCAAACGCTGGCCAATGATGTAACCAACTCCACCGTGACCAATATTGATGCATTTGCCCGCAATTATCTGGATACGTTTGTAACCGGATTCCACTATGCATTTGGGGTGGCCATTTTCGCCATGCTTATCTCACTGGTGATCTACATGATGAATAAAAAATATTTCCCGGATCCAAGAAAAGTGAAAGTTTCGAACCTGCCTGAAAATATTAATGCGAAAGATGAGGTGAAAATGGATACCCGCGAGATCCGTCAGCGTATGTATGCGCTCTTTGCCGTATTTGGCATAGTGATCTTCTTCTGGTTCTCTTTCCACCAGAACGGCCTCACCCTCACTTTCTTCGCCCGGGATTATACACGACTTGAACTTTGGGGATGGGATCTTTCGGCTGAGATCTTCCAGTCGATGAACCCGTTCTTTGTGGTATTCCTTACGCCTATTATCGTTGGATTGTTCGGGTGGCTGCGTGCCAGGGGCATGGAACCTTCCACACCCAAAAAGATTGCCATCGGGATGTTTATTGCCGCCCTGGCTTTCGTGGTGATGGTACTGGGTTCGCTTGGACTTCCGCTGTACGAAAACATCGATCCCGAAACAGGTGGAACTCCGCTTATGGCAACACAGCGCGTTAGTCCGTTCCTGCTTATCGGAACCTATTTCATCCTTACCGTGGCTGAGCTGTTTATCAGTCCGCTGGGTATTTCTTTCGTATCCAAGGTATCGCCGCCCCAATATCAGGGTATTATGCAGGGAGGATGGCTCGGTGCTACCGCGCTGGGTAACCAGTTGCTCTTCATCGGTGCAATCCTTTACCAGAATGTGCCCATCTGGATGACCTGGGGTATTTTTGTGATTGCATGTGTTATTTCGATGCTCACCATGATCTTTATGCTCAGGTGGCTTGAAAGGGTATCGAAATAACAGAAAATAATAACCGGAGCGATCCGGAGGAAAGGGGCGGATTTCAGAATTTGCCCCTTTTTGTTTTTGTAGCTTTGCACAAAAAAGAGCAGCCGGAAATGAAACCTGAATACCCGTGGGGACATCAGCGAAGGTTCAATGCCTATGCGCAGTACTTTATCCGCCAGTTCGGCGGCAGGGTGCAAAAGGTTACGGTGGATGCCGGGTTTACCTGCCCCAACCGCGACGGCACCAAAGGCCGCGGGGGATGCACCTATTGCAACAACGAGGCCTTCAACCCCTCCTACTGCCGGCCCGAAAAAAGCATCGCGCAGCAAATCCGCGAGGGCATCGAGTTTCACGCAAGGCGCTACCGCAGAGCCGAAAAATTCCTTGCCTATTTCCAGGCTTATTCCAATACCTACGACAGCCTTGAAAACCTGAAACGCATTTACGGACAGGCGCTGGAAATCCCCGAAGTTGCAGGGCTCGTCATCGGCACCCGTCCCGATTGCATCGACCGCCAAAAGCTGGAATATTTTACAGGGATTGCCAAAACCCATTACGTGATTATCGAATACGGGCTGGAATCGTGCTACGACCAAACCCTGAAAAAGATCAACCGGGGACATACCTTCGGTAAGTCGGTGGAAGCATTGCAACTCACCGCGCCGTACGGGCTGAAGACGGGGGCGCACATTATTTTCGGATTGCCCGGCGAAACGCGGCAAATGATGATCGACGAAGCTGAAATTCTGTCGCACCTTCCGCTCAACACCTTAAAGCTGCATCAACTTCAAATCGTAAAAGGAACCAAAATGGCGCAGGATTACAAGGCTGACCCGGGCAGTTATACTTTTTTTGAACTCGATGATTATATCAATCTGGTTATTGAATTTCTGGAAAGGCTTTCGCCCGGCATCGTGGTGGAACGGTTTGCCGGGGAAGTGCCGCCGGATTTCATTGCCGGTCCCAACTGGGGCGTAATCAGATACGACCGCGTATTGCAGAAAATCGAAAAAATGCTGGAGCAGCGCAAGAGTTGGCAGGGCAGGTTGTTTTCGTAAGGCAAACGGAGTGCCTTTGGAAAAGTGCCTGATCATAAAGTGCCTAAAGTTCGTAAAGTGCACTAAAGTTCATAAAGTGCCTAAAGTTCATAAAGTGCCTAAAGTTCATAAAGTGCCTAA
>JBKHBQ010000313.1:0-4305 GCA_046542305.1 Bacteroidales bacterium | reverse complement strand
CAAACCTGCCTCGCCTGCGGCTCAGCAAGGCGGGTGCTTCGCCGAACGGCTGCGATCACATCTGCTAAATAATTACCTTTAATGAACGAATACCGGCGACATGAAAAAACTGATACCTTTTTACTTTTTATTTCTTTTATCTTTTGTTTCCACGGCGCAGGAGAATGTGTATTTCCCGCCCGAATTCGAAAAGCAGGAAGGGCTGCTGCTCACCTGGGACTATAACGACCAGCGTAATCCGGTAACGGCGGCCATCGCCAAAGCCGTGCAGCCTTCGGCTAAAGTCTGGATCGTTTACTACCCCGGCACCGCGCCCATGGATACCAATGATATCCGCAATTTCCTTCGTGACCACGGGGTTCCCGACGAGGGCGTTCACCTGATCCCCGGCTGGACCGAAACACTCTGGATCAGGGATTACGGCCCAATGGCCGGCTATAGCGAGGAAACCCTGCCTTTCTCCCGCATTTTCATGGATGCCGGATACTCGGCGTACGGCAGGCCAAAGGACGATTCCATACCCACGCAACTGGCAAACCTGTGGAACATCCCGGTGATGAACATGCCGCTTGAATTTGAAGGAGGCAACGTGCTGCTCGACGGACTGGGCCGCGGCTGGGGAAGCACCCGTATTTTCAGCCAGAACCCGGGCTACAGCCAGTCGCAGGTAAAAGCCATGATGGAAGATTATTTCGGGCTTTACGATTTTATGTTTCTGGAAAAGCTGAACCACAGCGGCGGAGGCATCTGGTGCCATGTGGATATGTTCATGAAAATTCTCGACAGCGAAACCATCATGATCTCCGAATATCCCGACTTCGTGCCCGATCATGACCTCATCGAATCATTTGTGCTTACGCTGCAAAACACAATGAATGCACACGACCGCTACTACAAAACCGTGCGAATCCCGGCTCCGCCAAAAGCCGACGGCACCTGGGCCACCACCCAAAATGATGAGATGCGTACCTACACCAATTCCATCATCATCAACGATGTGATCGTCATCCCTTCGTACAATTTACCCGAATACGACAGCATCGCCAGACAGGTTTACGCTGAAAGCATGCCCGGATACAGGCTTGAAATGGTGGATGCCTCGGTTTTGACCCCACTGTACGGAGCATTGCATTGTATCGTTAAGGAAGTGACCAAGCCACAATATCTCCGCATCAAACACAAAAAGATTGCCGGCATGCAGCCATACCAGCAGCAATGGTATATCGAAGCCAATGTGGACGTGAATGTGACCTTGGATTCGTCGTGGATATTTTACCGGCACAGTCCGGGAGAAGAGTTTATCAAGGCAGGCCTTTATGGCGGATGCCCGTATTACGGTGCTTACATCCAGAACGTACAGCCCGGCGATACGGTTGATTACTACCTGATGGCCGCTTACGACGGCGATGTAGTCACCATGCCGCCATCTGCACCCGGTGGACATTACAGCTTCTGGTTCGATCCGGCACTGAATATTGCAGAAATGCCATATACAAAGTTTAATCCTGAAATTTTCCCGAATCCTTCAGATGGAAAGTTCACCCTCGCTGGATTATTGCCGGGAAAGGAATACGAGCTTTCGGTCACCGACCTTTCAGGAAAAACCATCGTAAATCGAATGCTCAACGGCAGTTCGGCTTCGCTTGATTTAAGCAATGATTTAATGCCCGGCATTTATCTGCTTCACGTGAAATCGGGTACAGATTTTTCCGGTCGGCAAAAACTTATTATTCATCAATAAAATGCCGGTCTTTCAACTCACCGGAGAACTGGTATTCCCCCACCCTGTCCTGGCCACTGACGACGGATTGCTCGCCATCGGCGGCGATTTGTCGCAGGAAAGGCTTCTGCTGGCCTATGCCAACGGAATATTTCCCTGGTACAGCGAAGATTCACCCATCCTGTGGTGGTCGCCAAACCCGAGAATGGTGCTTTTTCCGGATGATCTCAAAATTTCCAGATCGCTAAAGCAAAGCCTCAGAAATCAAAAATTCACCGTACGTTTCGACAGCAATTTCGAAGCAGTGATCCGCAATTGCGCGGAAATTCCTCGTAAGGAGCAGGACGACACATGGATTACCAACGAAATGATCGAAGCTTACATCCATCTTCATCACTCCGGATTTGCCCATTCTGTGGAAACTTTTATGAACGGTCGCCTTGTGGGTGGGCTGTATGGTATATCTTTGGGGAGGATTTTTTACGGCGAGTCGATGTTTCACCTGGAGCGGGATGCTTCCAAGGTGGCGCTGGTGCATCTGGTATCCCGGCTGAGAGAGTGGAATTTCCTGGCCATCGACGCCCAGCAGGATACGGCACATATGCGAAGCCTGGGAGCAAGAACCATTCCGGTGAAGGATTTTCTCGGCTTAATAGAAAAATCTTTAAAATTCCCAACAATAAAGGGTAAATGGTGTTTTTAGGAAGTCAATAATGTAATTACATTAACCAGATTAAATATGAGCTTCGACATTAAAGGAAAGTTAATTGAAAAATTTGAAACGGTACAGGTTACCGACAGGTTCAGGAAAAGGGAATTTGTGATCGAGCACAGGGAAATTGTAGGTGGCAACGAGTATGTTGACACCATCAAATTTCAGCTTACGCAGGACCGCTGCGAGTTGCTCGACAATATCAGCAAAGGCGAAGAAATCTCGGTTTCGTTCAATATCCGCGGCAGGCGCTGGGATAAAGACGGCAAGGTAAATTATTTCAACAACCTCGAAGCCTGGAAAATCGAACGGATGGAGCAAGAGCAGCAGTCACCACCACCGGTGCCGCCGGCGCACGACATTGATGATATCCCGCCCGAACCCACCGACGACCTGCCGTTCTAAGAAACGGAAAGGCCTCAGCGATGGATTCATTAACCCAGGTGGTGCTCGGCGCAGCCACAGGCGAAGCGGTATTGGGAAAGAAATTGGGCAACAGGGCTGTGCTCTGGGGCGCCTTTGCAGGCACACTGCCCGACCTGGATGTGATTCCAGGTATGTTTCTGGATACATCCGACAGGCTGCTTTTTCACCGCGGGTTTTCGCATTCCATTGTTTTTGTGATTGTGGCCACGGCGTTTTTTAGCTGGCTCTTCGGCAGGATATACCGGAAGAAAGAAATCACCCATGGCGAATGGGCGGTGTTTTTCGGAATGATTTTCACGGTGAGCATTCTCATCGACGCTTTCACCACCTACGGCACACAACTGCTCTGGCCGCTGAAATACCGCTTCGAATTCAATACCATTTTTGTGGTGGATCCATTGTTTACCCTGCCACTCCTGATCACGACGGTCTGGCTGATGTTCAGGCGGAAGGAATCGGCCCTGCGAAGAAAACTGAACCGGGCAGGCATTCTGATCAGTGTAATTTACCTGCTTTTTACCATCGTAAACAAACAGGTGATGAACGGGATTTTCGAACAATCGCTGAAGGAACAGGGTATCGGATTTTCTGAAATCCGCACCAACCCGACCGCCATGAACCAAATCCTCTGGACAGCAGTGGCCGAAACCGAAAATGGGTTCTACACCGGATATTATTCATATTTTGATGACGACAGGAAAATCAGTTTCGACTACGATCACCGGAATGAATCCCTGATCGGTCCGTTTACAAATTATCCGCCGGTAGAGAAAATCCTCCGGTTTACCAAGGACTATTACACTGTGGAACGTTTGGGACAGGATTTTCTGGTGAACGACCTTCGCTTCGGCGAAGTAAGAAACTGGGAAACCGGACGGGGGCAATATATTTTTCAGTACAAGATAAGCCTTGATAAAGGGCAGGTGGTTGTGGATGAAGTAGAGAAATCCTTTGGCAATGCCACGGAATTGTTGGCACAGTTGTGGCAAAGGATGCTCGGAAAGGAATACGAATGAAGCGAAAAGCATTGATTTTTGGAGCTACCGGGCTCACCGGAAGTTTTCTGGTTGAACAGCTTTGCGATAGCGAGGTGTACGAAGAGGTGGTTTCGTTTTCGCGCAGGCGGATCAGTTTTGAACACCCTAAATTAAGGGAATTGATTTCCGACCTGAAGAATCCTGAAGAAATAAAAACGGAAATCACCGGTGACGACTTGTTTTGTTGCCTCGGAACCACCATTAAAAAGGCCGGCAATAAAAAGAACTTCAGACATGTCGATCATGATTTGCCCGTTGCTTTGTCGAAAATTGCCGAACAAAACAAGATCAAACGTTTCCTGGTGATCTCATCCATTGGCGCCAACAGCAAGTCGTCAAATTTCTACCTGCGTACCAAAGGCGAAATGGAAGACGCGGTGCTCGATGCATCCATCCCGCAAATTTCGGTG
>JBKHBQ010000312.1:0-4319 GCA_046542305.1 Bacteroidales bacterium | reverse complement strand
GCTATACTTCATGATCTTCAAAATTTATTCCCGTAGCCATCAATCCTGCTGAAACCTGCTCCATTTCGCCAATTCGGGGCACTCCTGCCATAAACAAGGTATTCATTTCCGACAGGTGAAACGAAAATCTGCGTGCCACATCCAACTTCTCAGGATGCATGCACCCCTCCTCACCCACTTTGTACAGTTGTTGGTTTGACGATCCTTTCAACGGATCATCACTCGGAAGATTCCGGACAAAAGGACCATCCATAAGATAATCGATACATCCCGTAAACAAGCGATCGGGAAATTTTATAAGCAGCCGGTCAAGCGTATGGCCGCTGTAGACAAAAACCGACATCTGGGTTTGTTGTTTGATGAACGTGCAAAAAGCCACCAGTTGCCGGTACTGATCGAAGGGTTCGCCGCCGGTGACGGTGATGCCGTCGTAGCTGCCGCACAGCGAAACCACCTCTGCGGCGAGACGGGCCACATCCACATACCTGCCACCATGGCTGTTCCAGAGTTCAGGGTTGATGCACCCCTTGCACCGGATCGCGCATCCCTGCGTCCAGATGCCGATCCGTCTGCCGGGCCCCAGATTCAGCACGGGGTATTGAATCCTGTTTATGCGCCACTGCATTCGAAGATAATTTGGTTGTTCTGCTGTTCAACGATCCTGACCCTGAAATCAATGTCGCCGCTGGCATCGTTTTCGAAAAGAAAATTGGCGATCCCGTTTTTAATATGCGTTTCCACGCGGTTGTTGATGCCCCGGCCACCGTTGAGCAGATTGTTTGCAATATAGTGTTTCCTGAAGCTTTCCACAAATTCATCATCATACCTGAAATTGCAGCTTTTCTGCTTTTTAAGGTTATCGCGGATGGTGTCGAGGCTTTTCATCAGGATCATTTTGTCGGTATCGGGCCTGATAAAATCGAACACCACGAAATTGTCCCCGAAACGGTTGAGGATTTCGGGGCGGTTTAATTTGGTATTGAAAAAGTTACGGATCTCATCCATGATCTTTTGCGCTGTTACCTCATAGCTATCATCCAACCGCACATTGGGCACGCGCCTGCCGAATTCATCCTCGGTAAATACGCCCAGGTTACTGGTAAAAATGATGAGGGTTTCGGAAAAATAAACCGTTTCGCCCTTGCCATCCGTGAGGCGGCCGTCATCGAGGATCTGCAGGAATTTATCGAACACCACCGGGTGTGCCTTTTCGATCTCATCAAACAGCAGGATCGAAAACGGCCGTGCCTTGACGGCGCTGGTGAGTTGGCCGCCTTCCTCATACCCCACATAGCCGGGCGGCGAACCAATGAGCCGGGTATCGCTGTTGGATTCGTTGTATTCGCTCATGTCGAAGCGAAGGATGGCATCCTCATCATTGAAGATCAGTTCGGCCAGCGATCGCGCCAGCTCGGTTTTTCCCACACCCGTGGGGCCGGCAAAAAACATGACGCCCTTGGGCTTGTTGCGGCTGCGCCTGAGATCGATGGAGTGCAGGCCCAGTTTGGCCCGGCGGATGATCTCCACACTTTTGCGAATGGCATGATCCTGCCCCATCACCCGTTTTTTCAGCTCGTCGAAGGCCCGGTCGATCTTAGATTTTTCCAGGTCTTCCCAGAAATTCTCGCGCGTACCGTATTTAAACAGATCAATGATCTGTTGCAGGTTTCCCGCCACAATCCTTTCCTGCTGCGAAATGCTGATAAGATTTTCCAGTTCCTGGTTGGCCAGATCTTCGGTCAGATCGCCAAACAAATTTTCCAAATCGTCCTCACCGGCATGTTCACCATGGCGATAAAAGCGGTTTTGCTGCACCCTGAAAAAACGTTTCCGTTCCTGCTTGTTGGGTTTACGCACCTCGATACCTTTGGTCAGCGGATTTTCAAGCAAAATCCACCCGGGAATATCGTTTAGCTTGTCGCAGATAAAAATGAGGATATTGCGCTTTCCGCCCTTTTCGGGAAACAGGCGGGCATCCTGCGCCGATTTGAGCAGCTTCAGAAATATCAGCCGCTCGTCTTCGGACAGATGATTGGGATCGCCGGAAAAGCGCGATGCATAATTAATGATGCCTGCCGCGGCTTTGCGGTTATTGGAAACCAACAGGCGAAAAAATGACAACGCATCCGGAAGCTTCTTTTCGATATTGGAAATCTTTTTTGATTCCAGGAATGATTTGGCATTGGGAACGGTATCGATGAGAAATTTGATGATGTTGTCGCGATCCAGTTCAACGCCTTCGGCTGACTCCACCACAAAGCCATCCAGCACATCATAGCTGACCACGATCTCGTAACCGGCATTTTTCAGGTAGAGCCTGAGCAACAAGCTGATGTCGTTGAACCGCGCCCATTGCAGTTCATCCTCGGTTGCGGCGCTGTTGTAGTTGACCGGGAAATAGTAACAGTCGTAAACATTTCCAAACAGATAAAACTGCGATTTAAGCGACTGAAAACGCTTGAATTCCTGCAGCCAGCCCGGCAGTATGTTTTCCCTGAAATCCGCCATGTGTTTCATGATTAGTTCCTGATTCCGATTGTATGTTCAAAATTAGTGAAAAAAACGCCGGCAAACCCTTACCCATCCGGATATTTCCGGTTCCGTTTCCGCGACATCGCTTTGCGGTGCGATGATTTTTTTATCTCCTCATATTTGGGCGGAAGAGAAATAAGGTACTGCTCCGCAACGGGAGTTTCGTGCTCCGGCTCGATGTCAAGTCCCTGCTCCTTCAGCTTTGCAAGCATCTTTTTAAATTCCCCGCAACTATGCTCCATTTCATCCAGCCGCTGTTGCATCTTTTCATGCGACAGTTCCCTGCGGTTTTCCGGGATCAGAAAATTGTACAGCAATTTGTGGTCTTTATCGAAACGGATGTTCAGATAATTTTGCTGGCCGGGAATTTCCAGCAGCAGATCATCGGGCACGGAGAAATCCACCACCTGCATGTCCGTCAGCACTTCGTAATTCTGCTTCCGCAACTCCGATACCAACCGCATGCGGATAAATCTTTGCTCCGCTTCCACCGCCAATCGCAGGCTGCGCTGTGTTGCATTCTTTGATTCAAGATTCCCGAGGGCCGCCTCGAGATCATCCACCACATTCTTTCTTATCATTCTTCCTGCGGACAGTTTTCTGATCTTTCCCATAATTGCCTGTGCAGTTGATTGAAGTTCTTTTTCTATTTCGGTGCCGGCCAACTTCTGATGCACCGCATCAATCCTGTCACGCAGCTTTTCTGTGGTAATCGCCTGGGCTGCTTCTGAGAGCAATTCGTCAAACAGATACTTTTCCTTTTGCTCCGAAAGGTATTTTGCAAGCCGCTGTTCAAATAATCTGCGGGTATTGGCATCTTTCAGTTCCTGTAGGCTTTGGCGAATGTTTTTTAGCGTTTCCGCGATTTGGGACGGATTTTCTTCTGATAGCGCCTTCACCAGGCTTACCTCCATTTTCTGGGATCGGATTTCGGCAGGCTGATGCCCGTGCACCTCCATGTTCATACGCTGAACAGCCTGATCGAATTCCTGCTTCAGCATTTTATGCAGCGCTTCGGCGTTGCATTCGGCGTCCGGATCGAACGGCGGCAATTCGCAGGAAAATTCCTGTTGATCCAATAGCTTCAGGATTTCAGTTAACTTTAATTCCTCCGGCAGGTTTTTCCTGAGATATGCAGCCAACCCGGATTTCATCCTGTTAAACTCTGCCCGCATCCGCTGATATTCTGCACGTACTTCCTGATATTGTTGCCAGCCCCTGTCCACTTTCCGGTATTCCGAAAGCTGCTTTTCGAGTTTTCTGCGGAATCCGGAAAGCCTTTCCAGCGCTATGAACATCCGGTTGTAAAAGTCATCGAATTGCTGTTGGGTCAGCTCATCACGGTCATCTTTTAGCAGAATCCCCGATAGCTGTTGGTACTCACCGCGGTTCTGCTCCATCCACCCCGCCGGGTAAAAAACCGTTCTGCCGGATTCATCCCTGATATCGCAGGCAGCGAGCAAATCCCACAGGGTTTCGATATGGCCCTGCAGCGAAAAAACTTCCTTCAGGTGCTCATCAAAAACCTTTACTGCATATCTTTTGGGTCCGCTCATACTGATTTCGCTTTTAGGCATGCAAAATGAATCGGCGGCGCTGCTGACACCTGCATGTGGTCTTCTGACATCACCGGAACATGTAGCTGGTTACGGCTCATAAATTCCGGCCTTATCAGCGAAAAGTAAACGAAGATCATGAAAAGCACTACTGCCAGCACGAAAGGCAATACATAAAACCGCCGGTATATCCTGAAAAGCGCCACCACAAGAGCCACCATCTGTTGGATC
>JBKHBQ010000032.1:0-22358 GCA_046542305.1 Bacteroidales bacterium | reverse complement strand
TCGTGATGATCGCCGTGCCACTTTATTATTATAACCTTCTGCCGGACGAAATACCCCGGCACTATAATTTTGCCGGCCGTCCCGACGGTTTCGGCCCCAGGGGCCTGATTTGGGTTTTACCGGTGATCGGTATTGCCACCTTCCTGTTGTTTTCCTTCCTTCCGCGCCTGATTCTGAAACAGAGGCCTGATAAACACAGTAACCCTGACGAATTTCACTTGCAGCAAAAGGGTGTGACCCTGCTGCTTGATATGGTGAATGCTTCAATTATGGTGTCTTTTGCATACATTACGGTAATGGGTATTCAGGTGGCGCTTGGAAATGCCGGCGGCCTCGGCGTATGGTTTATGCCGGCCTTTTTGATTCTGATGGTTTTGTTGCCTTTGATCTATTCCCTGTTTCTGATACAACGGAAAACCTGCTGACATGGCCGGAAGAAGAATCCTTTCGATCGATATATTGCGCGGGCTGGGCATTATGGTGATCGTGGTAATCCACCGCATACATTATCACTGGACAGGCATGCGCAACCCCGAGGTGCTGAAGGAACAGTTCTCAGGACCGTGGGGACCTGTTATCGTCTTCACGATCGCGTTATTTACCATGGCGGGTATTTTTTATTTCATCAGCGGCCTGGTGAATGCACATTCGATGTACAGCCGCGTGATGTCGGGCCGGAGTACCGCACGCAAAGCCATGCTGGGCGGCATGTTTGGCGGGGCCTGGATTCTGCTGATGAACTACGTGCACCGGATCTTTTTCATGAATGGTTTTCTGGTTTCCGAACCCGGTGCCGATTCGCGGTTCCCTGTCGGGCTGCTCACCGGCCTGGTAAGAGATCCTTCTGCTGCCGGCTTTAGGTGGACGCAGGTCACCGATCCGGGAACGCTGGCCCTTATCGGCATGGTGGTGATGGCCGTAAGCCTGGTGTTGGGCACTATGCTGCAAAAACGATCCTACTTTACCAAACCGAAAATATACCTGGTTTTGATTTTATTGGGGGCGGCTGCGCTCCTGCTGTCGCCGCTGAGCAAATTTTACCTCAGGCCGGTTTATGAAACCCTTATGGAAAACCGGAGTTATTTCACTGCGGCCTGTGTGGGTGCGGTTTGCCAGGAGTTTGGACTGGTGCCCTACCTGGGATATGGTTTTATCGGAGCCGTAATCGGCATAGGCATCGCATCCGGCGAAAGCACGATTCAAATATTCCGCAGGGGCAGAATCATTGCCATCCTGCTGTTTCTAACCGGCGCGATACCGCTCCTTGTTTTCAACCGCCACGATCATTTTGGCCGCGGCTGCATCGGTACCGGTATTTGCATGATCGAACTGGCTTTTTTTATCATCATACAACTGTGGCTGTATAAATACCTCGACCTTGCCACGGATGAAAAATACGCTGTCCGGCAGCAACGCACCACCGGAATGCGCCGTTTCGGAATGCTCGCACTAACCGTATATATTTTCGAACCTTTTGTAGCCGAAGTTTTCATGCAACTGGCCAATATTTTTTTTGGCGCCGGATGGAACAATCAGCTTCCTTATGTTTTGTTGTTCGGATTATTTTTGCTCATCTTCTGGTATTTCGCACTTAAAGTCTGGGAAAAATACCGTTTTGCCGGTTCACTGGAATGGCTCACCGGGATCATCATGCTGAAAATGGCGGGTAAGCGGTCGGGCAAAACCAATTTTAAAAGCCTTGGTAGCAGTAGCTGACACTGCAAAAAAGTCAACTATCATGAAAGCACAATTAAAAGCAATTAAAAAGCACAGGCATTTTTTCAGAAGGTTTTAAACGCAGGCTTGTAAAAGAATCCGAAAGTGGGAGATACTCAGTTTGCAATATCTGAAATCGTAAATTATTAATCTTCAATCTGAAATCAAAAAAAAGCATTTAGTGTATAACAATGTGTTGATGCCAATTTTCACCTAAATAATTACAAGCCTTGAATAAAAAGAGGAAAGCCGGCCCCATCGAAGCCGGCTTTTCATATACACTCAAAGATTACATGATTATTCCTTCAAACCCCGACAGGCATCAGGCCGGCAAGGCTTTTACTGATGTCGGCATCGCTGGTTTCGTAATCGTCCAGCATTCCGGCAAAGTATTGATCGTAGGCACCCAGGTCAATCAATCCGTGTCCTGAAAGGTTGAAAAGGATGGTTTTCGAAACACCTTCCTCACGGCATCGTATGGCTTCCTTAACCACCTGCGCAATGGCATGTGTGGATTCGGGTGCAGGGATGATGCCTTCGGAACGGGCAAACTTAACGCCTGCATCGAAACTTTCGAGTTGCTTTACGGCCTGTGCTTCGATGAGTCCGTCTTTCAGCAACTGGCTCACGATAGCCCCCGCACCGTGGTACCTTAGTCCGCCGGCATGGATGCTTGGCGGGATAAAGTCGTGGCCGAGGGTATACATCGGGATGAGTGGCGTGTGACCAACAGTATCGCCGAAATCGTATCTGAATTCACCACGGGTGAGTTTCGGACAGGAAGCCGGTTCCACGGCAATGAAGCGGGTTTTGTTTCCCGCCGTTAGATTGCCCCGCAGAAACGGAAAGGTAATTCCGGCAAAATTCGATCCCCCGCCGAAACACCCAATCACAATGTCGGGATAATCTTCGGCCATTTCCATCTGTTTGATGGCTTCCTCGCCGATAATGGTCTGATGCAACAGCACATGATTTAATACGCTGCCCAGCGAATACCTGGTATCCGGATTTTTTACGGCCATTTCCACAGCTTCCGAGATGGCAATGCCCAGGCTGCCCGGCGAATCGGCATCCAGCGCCAGCATTTTGCGGCCCGACTCGGTGAGCGTACTCGGCGAAGCCAGCACTTCGGCCCCCCAGGTGTTCATCATCGATTTGCGGTAGGGTTTCTGGTTGAAACTTACCTTTACCATAAACACCTGAATTTTGATGTCAAAAAATCGGGCAGCAAAGGCCAGGGCACTGCCCCACTGCCCGGCGCCGGTTTCGGTGGTGATCTTTTTTACGCCCTCCTTATAGTTATAATAAGCCTGCGGAACTGCAGTATTGGGCTTGTGCGAACCGGGAGGGCTTACACTTTCGTTCTTGTAATAGATCTTTGCCGGGGTATCGAGCAGCTTTTCCAGGTTGCGGGCCCGGATCAACGGCGAAGGCCTCCAGATTTTGTAAATGTCCTGAACCTCTTCGGGGATTTCGATAAAGCGTTCCATCGACACTTCCTGTTTAATAAGTTCCATCGGGAAAAGTGCGGCGAGATCGTCCAGGCCAATGGGCTGCCGGGTGCCCGGATGCAGCGGCGGCATGGTTTTGTTGGGCATGTCGGCATGTACATTATACCATTGGGTGGGCATCTCTTTCTCGTTCAGGTAAAACTTTCGCGTGTGTTTCATTTGAATTTGTTTTTAAAAATTAGACATAAAAAAAGAGGCATGTCGCTGTACGACATGCCTCTTTTTCGATTGATTATTTTTATCCTAACCTGATCAAATCACGCAATGGCAGCATACAGCGTCTCCGTTTTGGAAGCGCCACCACCAGGTTGCTATGTTCATCAGATTATGCATCAGTTTGCTCTGTATTGTTGCCGACAAAAATACAAATATTT
The DNA here is from genome assembly GCA_046542305.1 of Bacteroidales bacterium. Lineage (GTDB taxonomy): Bacteria > Bacteroidota > Bacteroidia > Bacteroidales > 4484-276 > JBKHBQ01. The sequence goes on along the minus strand of JBKHBQ010000032.1, from coordinate 18,757 downwards.
TAATCCGCCAGACATTTTTGTGATTTGCTAGGGTTTTTTTAGCAGATGCCTGTCAGAACAACTTCAAACAACCAATCATCCGGAAAACTGTTATGATGAATAAGGCTAACTTTGCATCCAAAAGTATTTTTCATGGAAACGGAAGATCAACATCGCGATTCTGCCCTGCATGTGAATAAAGGGATTGAACAGCCTGAACAGGTGAGTGCTTCGGCTGTTGAACGTTTTAAAAAGGCGAAGCGCACCCTGTTAAAACCTGATGAATACGTTCAGGGCGTTCTGGCGGGGAACAGGATTATCCTGAGCAAGGCCATTACACTGGTGGAAAGTACCAACCGCCTGCATCATAAGGTGGCCCAGGAGGTGATTGAAAAATGCCTGCCGCATTCAGGAAAATCTCTTCGAATCGGTATCACCGGAGTTCCGGGAGTAGGCAAAAGCACTTTTATCGAAGCGCTGGGTAAGCAACTTACCTCCACGGGTCTTAAGCTGGCCGTGCTAGCCATCGACCCCAGCAGCAGCCGCACCAAGGGCAGCATACTGGGCGACAAAACCCGTATGGAATCCCTCTCGACAGATGAGAACGCCTTCATCCGACCGTCGCCATCGGCGGGCTCGCTGGGTGGGGTGGCACGTAAAACCAAGGAATCAATCATTCTGTGCGAGGCCGCAGGCTATGATGTAATCTTTGTGGAAACCGTGGGCGTGGGGCAGTCGGAAACGGCCGTGCACTCCATGGTGGATTTCTTCCTGTTGCTCATGCTTGCAGGCGCCGGCGACGAGCTGCAGGGCATCAAGCGCGGCATCATGGAAATGGCCGACGCCATCTTTATCAATAAGGCCGACGGCGAAAACAAGAAGGCGGCCAACCGCGCCAAAGCCGAATACAAAAACGCTCTCCACCTCTTTCCGCCCACCGAATCGGGGTGGATACCACAGGTGGGTACCTGCTCGGCAGCACGTGGCGACGGCATAAAAGAAGTGTGGGAAACCGTGAGGGAATATGAAACTTTTACTAAGTCGAACGGATATTTTCACAGAAAGCGTCAGGAGCAGAAGCAACTCATCATGTTCGACACCATCAACGAAGGACTGCGCAGCGATTTTTACGGGCATGAACAAGTACGTGAAGCATTGCCCGGCATTAAGGACGACCTGATGAACGATCACATCAGCTCCTATGTGGCTGCAAATAAGCTGATGGAAATTTATTTCAAAGCCAAAAAAAACCAGTAATCACCCCCAATCCATCCACATGAACTACCTTGCCCACCTTTACCTTTCATTTGATAACGAGGAAGTAATGGTAGGCAATTTTATCGCCGATGCCGTTAAAGGACAGCAGTTGCAGCGATTTTCGCCGGAGATAATGAAAGGCATTAAACTTCATCGTCACATCGATACCTTCACCGACAACCATCCTGTGGTGGAACGCAGCAAGTCGCGCATCCGCGACAGGTACCGCAAGTATGCCGGCGTGATCGTGGATATGTACTACGATCATTTCCTTGCTGCCAACTGGGAGAATTACGCTGATCACGATCTGCTGTCGTTTACCCGGAACGCCTACCGGAGGCTTTTCAGATATTATGTCATCATGCCGGCGCGCATGAAGAAAATCCTTCCGATGATGGCCGCAGGCAACTGGCTGGCATCCTATGCCAAAGCCGAAAACATCGGGCTGGCGCTGCAGGGCATGTCGCGGCGCACCAAATTCGTTTCGGGCATTGAGACCGGCCTGGATGAACTGCAGCTCCATTATGAGGAGCTGGAAACCGATTTCCGCAATTTCTTTCCCGTACTGATCTGCGAATCGATTGATTTCCTTAAAAACACCCCAACATAACTTATAAAAATTCTAAAGGATTTCATTTAGGGGCAGGAAATCCATACATTTGTGGGTTGACAATGGAAATCAATTTTTTTTTAATTCAAAAATTCATGGAACTATGAAAATGTTCACAAATTTTTTTCTGGCGATATCGTTTCTGTTTTCAGGAACAATGATCGCGCAAAATGTACCCAACGGAAGCTTCGAAGAATGGGAAACCAACATGCAGGGCGGTGAGGAACCTGTAGGCTGGGCAGCTCCAATGAACAGTTCAGCTTTTTCGAATATCCTACAGGTTCCCGGATATGATGGCAGTTATGCCGCGGAATTCAGCCCTGTTGATTTAGGTGGTGCTGTACCAGCGCCATCTCTTTTCAGCGATCCTTTTGCCGTGGACCAGAAATACGGTAAACTGAGCGGATATGTTAAAGGTAGTCCCGTGTCGGGCGATACCCTGTACATGGTGGTGGGTATGTATATCGATAACGAAAACATCGTGGGTGCCGGTGCGGGCTTTTTTGCTCAGACCCAGGAGGATTTTGTCCCGTTCAACATCAATATTTATTATGAGGGCACCTTGGAACCCGATTCCTGCTTCATCACATTTGTTGCAGGGAATGATGATGGTTACGCCAACGTAGGAACCAGCTTTGTGGTGGATGACCTTGAGCTGAGTGGCAGCACAGGCATCGGGGAAGTAAGTCCTGTTTTGGGTAACATCGGCAATGCCTACCCAAGCCCGGCCAGCACTGAGCTGAATATTCCTTTCGAACTTAAAGAACCGGATGCGCTGTCGCTGACGGTGTTCGACCTGCAGGGACGCATGGTCCTCAAACGTAACGCAGAAACCTTTACCACCGGGCAAAACGAGATAAGGCTTAACATCAGCAATCTGCAACCCGGCACATATCTGTACATGCTGACTCCTTCCGACGGGATTTCAACATCAAGAACCTTTATCGTGAAATAAAGCGCATCATTGCAAAATACCGAAATGCCTTCCAGATCCGGAGGGCATTTTTTTTTAGCTGATCACCGTCAGCACCAGTTTCCTGCTGCCGCCATGGTTTCTGAATTCGCAAAGATAAATCCCCTGCCAGGTGCCCAGGTTGAGCCGGCCGCCGGAAATGGGCACAATAACAGAATTTCCGGTAAAAACCGACTTGATGTGCGCCGGCATATCATCAGGGCCTTCCATGGTATGTCGGTAGTAGGGTTCGTTTTCGGGAATGTACCGGTCAAGGTATTTTTCCAGGTCGGTTCTGACGGTAGGATCGGCATTTTCGTTGATGGCCAGCCCGGCGGAGGTATGTTTGATAAAGATGTTAAGCAAACCTTTTTGCGGAAGGTTTTTCAGGTGACGTTCGATTTCGTTTGTCACCAGATGAATTCCCCTGGGGAACGATGGCAACGAAATTTCATATTGTTCGGTCATGATAAGTGTTTTTGGATTAATCAAAAAAAGGGTTCCGAAATCTCAGAACCCTGATGCTTTTAAACAGAATCAACAAAGAACTATTCCTGTTTTTTCTTAATGCCTGCAATTTCTTCCAGCATGTCGGTGGTGATTGATTTGGGTCGCTCCAGCGGATAAAGCAAGGCGCGGTCCCATATAATGTTGGCGGCAATACCTATGGACCTGCCAATACCGAACAGCACGGTATAGAAATCATACTCTGTAACGCCATAATGCCACTGGATCACACCGGTTTGTGCGTCGAGGTTTGGCCACGGGTTCTTGGCCTTGCCCTGCTCCTTAAGAATCGGAGGCACTACTTTGTAAAGCAGATTTACATATTTAAAGAGCGGGTCGTCGGGCATATGCTTCAGGCAGAATTCGCGCTGAATGGTATAACGCGGGTCGGTTTTGCGCAATACCGCGTGCCCGTATCCCGGAATTACCTGCCCGGAGTTGAGGGTATCCCAGACAAATTGCTTCATTTCGTCTTCTGTGGGAATTTCATCACCCATCTTGTCCTTTACATCCTGAAGCCATCGCAATACTTCCTGGTTGGCAAGTCCGTGCAAAGGCCCGGCCAAACCATTGATCATGGCAGCGATGGCCTGGTAAATATCGGCCAGTGTGCTGGCAACCAGGTGGCCGGTGTGTGCGCTCACATTTCCGCTTTCATGATCGCTGTGAATGATAAAGTGTAAACGAGCCACATCATCATAGGGTTTGGGCTTCATCATCATATGGGCAAAGTCGGCGCCGATATCAAGCCTCGGATCGGATTGTATGCGCTTGCCATCGCGGTAAAGCTTGGCGTAAATATAAGAAGCGATTTCCGGAAGCTTGGCCAGCAGGTTCAGCGAATCTTCGTACATCGGATCCCAGTGGTCCATTTTGTTGATGCCGGCTGCATATTTTTTGGCAAAAAACGATTCGCGATGCATCGTCAGGATGGCGTTGGCAAATATGGCCATGGGATGGCTGCAACATGGGAAGGCATCGATAACTTCGTATACATACCGCGGCACGATCCTTCTCTTCCTGAACTCATCCACCACATCAGCCACTTCGTTTTCGGTGGGAATGTCGCCGGTAAGCAACAGGTAAACCAACCCCTCGACAAAAGGCATTTCGGCGCCTTTTGGTTTGGGAAGTTTTTCGAACACTTCGGGCAGGGTATAGCCGCGATACCTGATGCCCTCGTTTGGATCGAGGTAAGAGATATCGGTAACCAGGCTCTTGAGCCCCCGCATTCCGCCAATTACCTGGCCAATTGTTATTTTATCAACCACCACATCGCCGTATTCTTCAATCAGGCGCTGTGTGCGCGGGCGATGCTGTTGAATTTTGTCGTACAGTTTTTCTTTTAGTCCAGCCATTATTGTAAAATTTTTTGCGTTTTCGATTTTATGATTGTAAGGGCAAGTTTTTAACAAGCAGAAATCCCTAATTGTTTGCCCTTTAACAAATTTATTTCAGCCAGCGCGCCTTCAGCCGCTGATCGAGTTCGTGAAGGAATTCACCGGTATTCAGGAAATGTTCGGGTTTTAAATCTTTGCCATGAATGATCAGGGCGAGATCTTTTGTCATTTTTCCTGATTCCACGGTATCAATGCAAACCTTTTCGAGTGTAGCGGCAAAATCCACGAGTTTGTCGTTTCCGTCGAGTCTTCCCCGGTGTGCCAAACCGCGCGTCCAGGCAAAGATGGAAGCGATGGGGTTGGTGGAGGTGGGAAGGCCTTTCTGGTGCAGCCTGAAATGGCGCGTCACCGTTCCGTGTGCAGCTTCGGCTTCCATGGTTTTTCCGTCGGGAGTCACCAGCACCGATGTCATCAGCCCCAGCGAACCGAAACCCTGTGCCACGGTATCCGACTGCACATCGCCATCGTAATTTTTGCAGGCCCACACAAAATTCCCGTCCCATTTCAGGGCGGCAGCCACCATGTCGTCGATCAGACGGTGCTCGTAAGTGATGCCGGCTTCATAAAACTTTTCCTGATAATCCTGCTCAAAAATTTCCTGAAAAATATCCTTAAACCTTCCGTCATACTTTTTCAGGATGGTATTCTTGGTGGAAAGGTAAAGCGGCCATTTTTTCTGCAGTGCCATGTTAAAGCATGCATGTGCAAAACCGCGGATAGATTCGTCGGTGTTGTACATGGCCAGCGCCACGCCGTCGCCTTCAAAATCATAAACATTGTACTGCTGCTTTTCTCCGCCGTTTTCGGGTTCGAAGGTAATGGTGAGTTTTCCTTTGCCCTTCACCAGAAAATCGGTGGCGCGATACTGGTCGCCGAAAGCATGACGCCCGATGCAGATGGGTCCCTTCCAGCCGGGTACCAGCCTTGGAATATTGCTGATCATGATGGGCTCGCGAAAAACCGTGCCGCCGAGGATATTCCGTATTGTCCCGTTAGGCGAGCGGTACATCTCCTTCAGCCCGAATTCTTCCACACGGTTCTCGTCCGGGGTGATGGTGGCACATTTTATTCCTACATTATATTGTTGTATGGCTTTGGCAGCATCAACCGTAATCCGGTCACCCGTTTCGTCACGCTTTTTCATGCCCAGATCATAGTACTTAATATCCACATCCACGTAGGGCAGGATCAGCTTCTCCTTGATCATTTTCCAGATCACCCGGGTCATTTCATCACCATCAAGCTCAACAACGGGATTCTTTACCTTGATTTTTTCCATGTCTTACTGCATTTAATAAATCTATATATTTTAATGTTTCCCGGCAAATTTAGAAAAGTGTAAATTATTTTTAACAGCCTCCACAAGCTTTTAAGATTAATTAACTGCTATTGGAGGACCTTAAAATCCCAATCCTAAAATTCAATCCAATTTTGATAATTTAATTTTAAATAAAAAATATTTTCTCAAATTGAGATTTGATTTAATTTTTTCTTAATTTTGTAAAAATTTTAATTATGAGTGCATTTAAGATCTTTGTAGTGGAAGACGATCCCTTCTACGGCGAAATGCTGAAATATCACATCAGCCTGAATCCAGATTACATTGTGGAGAAATTTGAAACAGGCAAGGACTGCCTGAACAACCTCTACAAAAACCCGTCGGTGTTATCATTGGACTATTCGCTGCCGGATATGTCGGGGCTGGAAGTATTGAAAAAGGTAAAGGAATATAATCCTGAAATTCCGGTGATCATCGTCTCGGGGCAGGAAGATGTTTCAACGGCCGTGAACCTGCTGAAAGAAGGTGCATACGATTATTTCGTAAAGGACGATGAAACCAAGGACCGCATCTGGAATGCACTAAAGAACATCCGCGAAAAGATTGAACTAGAAAAAGAAATCGACGTCCTCAAGGAAGAAATCGGCAAGAAATATGTCTTTGGAAACATCATCAAGGGAAACAGCCCTGAGATCAAGAAAATCTTCACCCTGATCGAAAAGGCCATTCAAACCAACATCACCGTATCGATCACCGGCGAAACCGGAACGGGCAAGGATTTGGTGGCCAAGGCCATTCATTATAATTCACCGCGGGCAAAATTTCCTTTTGTAGCCATCAACGTTTCGGCCATTCCCAAGGATTTGATCGAGAGCGAAATGTTTGGCTACGAAAAGGGTGCATTTACCGGCGCCAACACGCGAAAGATCGGAAAGTTTGAAGAAGCGGGCCGGGGCACCATATTCCTGGACGAGATCGGCGAGATGGATCTGAACATGCAGGCCAAACTGCTGCGCGTACTTCAGGAAAAAGAACTGACCCGGATCGGGGGGCACAGCCTCGTGAAAGTACATGCACGCCTTCTGGTGGCCACAAACCGCAACCTCGCCGAGGAGGTGCAGAAGGGTAATTTCAGGCAGGACCTGTATTACAGGCTGCTGGGCCTTCCCATTTTCCTGCCGCCGCTCAAGGACCGCGGCAACGATATTCTGCTGCTGGCCAAATATTTTGTAGATGAATTCAGCGAGGAAAACGGCCTGCCACGCAAAACCCTTTCGCACGCGGCTCAGGACAAGCTGCTGAGTTATCATTTTCCGGGCAACGTTCGCGAGCTGAAAGCCATCATCGAACTTGCCGCCGTGATGTCGAACGGGGAGGTGATCGACGATACCGACATCTCTTTCAGCTCAACCGACCGTTCCTCCGATTTCCTGCTCGACCAGGAAGATACCCTGCAGGGATATACCCGCAAAATTATTTCCTATTATCTCGACAAATACGATAACAACATTGTGAAGGTAGCCAAAAAACTGAGCATCGGAAAATCCACCATTTACCGGATGCTTAAAAACAAAGAACTATAAATACTATGGCAGGAGCAACTGAACAACCCAAGCTATACGATCTGAGTTTGCTAAACGAAATGATTGGTGATAAGAAAGAAGTAAAAAAGCTGCTGAAGATATTTCTGGATATCACCCCCGAATCGCTCAATGAGCTGAATAAGGCCTATACTGCAACCGATGTGGAAAAAATGGCTAAAAGCGCCCACAAAATGAAGGCATCGCTCGACACGCTCGGCATTGCCTCGCTGCATGACGTGATTAGAAAATTAGATAAACCGGAAAAGATTTATACATTCAAAGGCAATATTGGCGCTGTGGTAAAGGAAATCAACATCACCCTCGAAAAGGTGTTTGTGCAGATCAGAAAAGACCATGCACTATAACTTCAACCCAAGGCTTTCATCGAAAAATTCCTTCAGCTCCAGGCCAGGTGGGAGCCAGAGAGCAGGCATTCCCGCCTGTACCGAACTTGTTACATTTATTTTGGTATCGTCGATAAATAGCGTTTCGGCTGCAACGAGACCATTTTCCTCCATCACATGACGATAGATCTCCGCATCCGGTTTTCGCATTCCGATTTTAAACGACCAGTAGGTTTGATGAAAAAGCTTATTGAAATCGTATCCGTACCGGTTAAGGAATTCCTGGGTGTAAATCCGGTAGTGGATCACATTGGTATTGCTGAGGAGGTATAACCTGTACTTTTGCCTGAGCTGCCCGAGCAGCTCGATACGCTCATCTTCGAAACCCACGAGGATGCTGTTCCAGGCTGCATCAATTTTTTCTTTATCGAATTCCCGTCCAAGAACATCCAGGAGTCCCTGGTGGAAATCCTCCTCTCCTATTCGCCCGCATTCCAGGTCAGCAAAAAGCGGGCTCTGGCTGGCCTGCGAATAAAGTTGCCCGAAATTTTCTATTCCTAGCGCGGCAAATGCATCCTTATGCCTCTTGTGAGAGATCGTGTAAATAACGCCCCCAAAATCAAGCACCAGATTTCTTATATGTTGCGGTTGGTTCATAAACGTTCTTCCTTTCCGTTATTCTCCTGATTTTTCCATTTTTTTTGGTTGACAATTAATCGAAATCATTAATTTTGCAATCCGTTTTTGGAAAGCTTTTTCTGAAAATTTTTGGGCCTATAGCTCAGTTGGTTAGAGCAACTGACTCATAATCAGTAGGTCCCTGGTTCAAGTCCAGGTGGGCCCACAGGCAAGACCGGCAAACCCGGTCTTTTTTTTTATGCCATGCTCGAAAGAATTTCGATGAGTTGTTCTTTTTTCCTAACAGAAACGGGAACACCCAGGCCGCCTTTCATGCGGATGGTTCCGCCGCCGCCTTTTTCGAGAGCCTGGATATAATCAAGGTTAACCAGGTATTGCCGGTGCGCCCTGAAAAATCCAAGACCGGAAAGTATATCATCAAAATCCTTAATGGTTTTGGCTACAAGAATCTCCCTGCCGTCAGTCAGGTGGAAAAGGGTATAATTGCGGTCGCTCTGGCACATGATGATATCCCCGGAATTCACCACATAAATACTGGAATTGGTGGTAAGGACGATTTTTTTTTCGGGTTTTTTTCCTGTATTCAGATTTTCGAACAACGCTTCGATTTTATCCTGGAGATTTTTCATTCTCACCTCTTGCCTGGCTTTACCTGTAGCTTCCATCAAATCGGGCGGATCGATGGGCTTAAGCAGATAATGCACCGCACTGAATTTAAAGGCATCTATGGCATGCTCAGCATATGCCGTGGTAAATATTACATTAAAATTTATTTCCCTGAAGCGGTTCAGCAAATCGAATCCTGTACCATCAGGCATTCTGATATCGAGGTAAATTAAATCCGGTTCAACATTTTGAATGATTTCGTAAGCCGACGACACATCGTGTGCTTCACCAACGATCTCTACTTCTGGGCAATAGGTCTGTAATAGGCTCTTCAGATGATCCCTGGCATTTAATTCATCCTCTATAATTATCGCACGCATAAGATCAGGAGTATTATTTTCACACGTTTTTTTTCGCGGTAAAGATAATATAAAAATGCAATAAATAAGGACGAAACTATATTCTGATCGAATAAACGTATGGGTTTGTCGAAAATACGTTTTTTTAGGCAGACCTAAAACCGGTCCTGAGCGATCCGGTAACGCGGAGGTATCTGTCGTCGATTTTGTGCACCTCCAAATTGTCGGAAACCTCTACAATATTACCTGACTTGTGTTTAATTCTGACAGTACAACGGTAGTATCCTCCGGACTGAAGAATTTCCAGTGGATTTTTAAGGTCCGTGATATCTTCAGGAACGATGAGTTGGTGGTAACGGTGTGGTTGGGAAAGAAACACATCGGCAGGATAGCCGGTAATTTCTTCCACCTTGGGAGAAAGATATTCGAAGAAAAGGTGCTTGTCGCGAACATCATAGATGCTTGAATATACAATATCCGGAATGGACCTCATGATCAACTCCAGGCCCTGTTGAGCCTTGCTCAGTTCGTTCATCATTTTGGTCTGGGCAGTAATGTTTTTTCCAATCGTTTGAATTCTTTTCACACTGCCATCCTTCTCGAAATGAGGTATAGCCGTAAGATCCACCACGTATTCTTCGCCATAGAGCTTAAACCTCACCACCCCGCGTGAAACTTTCTTTGTTACAAAGGCGGTTTCCTTGATCTCCATGATCTTTTCAGCATCTTCGGGCGAATAATAATCATGAAAATATTTTCCGTAAATATCTTTGGCAGTGGCTTTGTGGTAGCGCAATCCTGCTTCGTTGTAGTACAATATCTTTCCGTCGCGATCTATCAGCCCCACTACATCATCGAGGTTATCCACCAGGTGACGAAACCGTTTTTCAGTGGCATCGAGTTTTCCTTTAAAAATCTTTTTATTGGTGTTATCCACGGCAATGCCGATGAGCAGTCTTACATTGTTTTTTTCGAGCACCGGCGAAATGGACAGGTCCACCCAGCTCTGAAAATCGTCATCACCGTCAATCAGCACATCCATCCGTAATTCGCCGGCCTGCCCTTCGACCATCTTTTTCAGTTGTTTCACAACATCTTCTTTGTTCTTTTCACCAATGTACGACAAAATGCTCACGTGGTGATATGAATGCTGCGGCACCTGAAGCATGTCGATGAAAATATCGTTGGCAAAAGTCAGCTTATAATCCTCCGCTGTGCAGATGAAAATTCCTGCGTTGGAATGCTGGAAAACAGCACGTAAGCTGTTTTCTTTTTCGCTGATCTCGGCAAGTGCTTCTTCGAGCATCTTACGTTGATTTTGGAGCAATGCCAGATCCTTTTTTTTATTTCGGTGTACATAGAGTGTAAATACACCAAGACCAAGGCTTATAATGATAAGCAGAATAATTAAGAAAAGCATTTTTAGTCCTGTAAGTTAATATCCAGTTGATTAGTCGATTACACTTTTAAATAAGTTTTCGAAATGGTTGATTTTAAAATTGATTGAACGGCATTTTTCAGAATTCCTATTCCTTTTGGTTACCGGTTCCAAATTCAAAAGTAATGAAATAATCGATAGAATAAAAAAATCAGAAAAAAAGCACGGTTACGTGGTGTTGGTTATCTTTGCTTAAAAACTCTGTGTATGATTAAGTCAATGACCGGATATGGGCGTGCCGAATCGGAAATCGGCGGCAAAAAGATCACCATCGAAATAAAGACACTAAACAGCAAGCAGTTCGACCTGATCAACCGGATTCCACAGATTTACAAGGAAAAGGAGCTGGAAATGCGCTCGATCATTCTTCAGCATCTCGAGCGGGGAAAAATCGAGCTAAGCATTACCCTGGACGAATCCGAGAGTGCAGGACATTACACGCTGAACCGGGAACTGGCCAAAAAATACCATCACGACATCAGCCAGCTTGCACATGACCTGCAGCTCGATGCCGGCAGCGATATCCTCGCAACCATCCTCAAACTGCCAGATGTGCTGCATCCCATTGCCATGACCTTGGATGAATCAGAGTGGCAAAGCGTATCGGAAACCCTGAGGTCGGCCATATCGAAATGCGACGCATCACGACGGGAAGAAGGCAGTAAACTCGAGGCGGATTTTGTGCACCGCATCCGCCTGATCGAAACATATCTTCAGGAAATCGCACCCTTCGAAGGCGAACGCATCGGCAGGTTGCGCGAAAAATTCAGAAAAGAGCTGAAAAACACCTTCGACGACGAGCATATCGACGAAAACCGTTTTGAACAGGAAATTATTTATTACCTCGAAAAAATAGACATTACTGAAGAAAAAGTCAGGCTGAAAAACCATTGCGAGTATTTTTTGCAAACCCTTGCCGATGATACTTCAAATGGCAAAAAACTCAATTTTATCAGCCAGGAAATCGGCCGCGAAATCAATACCATCGGCTCGAAGGCTGCCGATTCGAACATCCAGAAGATGGTGGTGCAAATGAAGGACGAACTGGAAAAAATCAAGGAGCAACTTTTTAATATTCTTTAATGATGAATGGCAAGATGATCGTCGTATCAGCTCCCTCCGGATCAGGTAAAACAACCATTGTAAAAGCCATACTTGAAGCCAATCCCAGGGTGAGTTTTTCTATTTCGGCATGCAGCCGCCCCCCTCGAAACAACGAAAAGGACGGGATCGATTATTATTTTTTGGGAAAAGAAGATTTCAGAAAAAAAATTGATGAAGACGCATTTGTGGAATGGGAAGAAGTGTACAACGGCCACTACTACGGAACCCTGAAATCGGAAGTGGAACGCATCTGGCAGCAGGGCCGCCACGTGATCTTCGACGTGGATGTAAAAGGCGGATTGAACATAAAAAACCAGTTTGGCGACCGGTGTCTGGCGCTGTTTATTAAAGCACCCTCGGTGGAAGAGCTGGAGAAAAGGCTCAGAAACCGGTCGACGGACGGTGAGGAAACCATCCGCGAGCGACTGGCCAAGGCAGCTTACGAGATGACTTTTGCAAAACTTTTCGACCACATCATTGTTAACGATAACCTGGAAATCGCCATCGAAAAAACTCAAAAAACAGTCAGTGATTTTCTGGCAGAAAACCCATAAGCTATGCAGGAATCAGAACGCCGTCTGACTACGGTGATGTTTACGGATATTTACGGTTATTCCAAATTGATGAATAACAACGAACAAATGACTTTCCGCCTGCTTGAAGCACATAACCGCATTACTTCCGGGATCATACAAAATTGGAACGGACTGATCATCAAGCGGATTGGCGACGCATTGCTGGTTGAATTCCGCTCCACGCTCGACGCCTGGAATGCCGCCACCAAAATCCACGACCGGCTTAAGGAATTTAACGAAAACCGCGAAACCGGCCAGCGACTGATCCTGCGCATCGGCATTCATATCGGTGATGTGGTGGTAAAAGAAAATGATTTGCTGGGAGATGGAGTGAATATTGCCGCCCGCCTTCAGCAGATTGCCGTACCCGGAAGTACCTGCCTGTCGCAAGCCGCTTATGCCTCCATCCGCAGCCAGATAGACCGCAAAATAACCAGGGCCGGAAATGTTGAACTGAAAAACATTGCCGACCGCTACACAGTGTACCTGTCGGAATCGGTGTATCCCGATGAATTTCCGTTACCTGCCAATCCGGGGCCGGTAAAAACTTCAACCAATTTTACCATAAAAAACATGGTACGCATTCCACCCGAAAAACTTTCGCTGATGGATGCCATCATTATTGCCGTGGCCCTTATTTTCATCTTCGATTTCATCACCGTAAATATAATGATGAACACCAGCGGCGACACGATGAATGAAGTGATCGTTTACCTCTCGCAAAAAACATGGTTTTTACTCAGCAACCTGTTCTTTCTGGCTGCAATCACGCTGATCATTGTCCGCGATGCCGTGCGCGTCCGTTTCGAAGATGTAAGGGGAGTTGACAAGGCGCTGAACTTTCTTATCATGAAAGCCGGTTTTAAGGAACCTGTTAAAAAGGGTGATGAACTAATATTTAAGCCCACAATGTACAATTTCATGGTGTGGGGAACCCAGAAAATGCGGGTGTCAATCGATGGTAACAACGTTTTTATCTCCGGCTCCTATTTATTTATCCGGCGTGTTAAAAAACTTCTGCAGACCTATCAGTCCTGATCATGCATTGGGCTGCATCCGCGACATGATCTCCCGCGTATTGGTAATCAACACCTTACCCCCGTTGATGGTTTTTACTTTAATTTCCAATAATTTATCCCATAGGGAATTCAGGTATTTATTCTTTCTGATCTCTTCGGCGGAGTATTTTTCTGAGATGAACTCCAGAAGCTGATTCACTGTTTTTTCGCTTTTCGTAAACATAATTAGTAGTTTTAGTGGTTTACATTTTAATGGGGGTAATCCGTTTTCATAGTTCAGAAAAAAATGCTTTATTTTAGCATGCTCTCTAAATAAAACGATTTTGAGCGAGTTTTGTTATGAAGTCTTTGTGAGGCAGGTTGAAACAGCAAGAAAATGAACAGCAATCAGGAAAGAAAAAAAACCGGGCTATTTTTCGGCTCCTTCAATCCGGTTCATATCGGGCATTTGATCATTGCCGCCTTTATGCGCGAATTCAGTGATCTGGATGAAGTTTGGTTTGTGATTTCGCCGCAAAATCCGCTGAAGGAGAAAAACTCGCTGTTGGCCGATCATCACCGGCTGATGCTCGTAAAGACGGCCATCGAAGATGATCCGCTGTTCAGGGCCATCGACATTGAGTTCAGGATGCCCCGGCCTTCGTATACCATCGACACCCTGACCTATCTTTCAGAGAAGTACCCTTCCAGGGAGTTGATCATGATCGGCGGCACCGATATTCTTCCTTCGCTGCACAAATGGAAAAACTACCGGGTATTGCTCGAGGATTACCGGTTCTACATCTACAACCGTCCGGGCTACGATCCGGGAACCTATGCCGGGCATCCGCACATCAGAATTTTTGATGCGCCGCTCATGCAGATCTCCTCGAGTTTTATCCGCAAAGCCATTGCCGAAGGAAAAGATGTACAATATATGCTGCCGCCAAAGGTTTGGCAGTACATCCGCGAAATGCATTTCTACAAAAAATAGGTCACTTCATCAGAATGGTCTGGCTCCTGTCGGGTCCTACCGAGAGGATTGAAATGGGTGTGCCCGTTTGCTTTTCGATATAATCCACGTACGAGGATAGCGCCTCCGGGAATTCTTCCTTCTTCAGGATGTTTCCGATGTCGGTTTGCCAGCCTTTCAAGCCGGTGTAAACGGGGCTTACCTGCTGATCTTCGTATGGAATGTAATCAATCTGTTGATTTTCCAATTGGTAGGCGGTGCTAACCAGGATTTCGCCGAAGGGGCTGAGCACGTCGCCCTTGGTCATCACCAGGTCGGTTACCCCATTGAGCATGATGGCATAATTGAGGGCAACGAGGTCGAGCCAGCCACAGCGGCGCGGGCGTCCGGTGGTTGAGCCGTATTCATGTCCCTGGTCGCGCATGAGATTGCCGTTTTCATCGAAAAGCTCGGTGGGAAACGGACCGCTGCCCACACGTGTGCAGTATGCTTTGAACACGCCGTACACCCTGCCGATTTTTGAAGGAGCCACCCCGAGGCCGGAACATACGCCTGCGCAAACGGTATTGGAAGAGGTTACGAACGGATACGAGCCGAAGTCGATGTCGAGCAGGGTACCTTGCGCTCCTTCGGCAAGAATGGATTTGCCCGCTTTCAGGCAGGTATTGAGGTAATGCTCCGAATCGATGAGACGGAATTTTTTTATCAGGTCGATGGCTTCAAACCAGCGGCTTTCGTATTCTTCAAAGCCCAGCCCGTCGATTTTTATTTCGTCTGTGTCGTAAGGAAAGGTACCGATGATTTTGAAGTGCTGCGTTTTTAGGGCTTGATATTTTTCCTTAAACGTTCCGCTTACGATCTCTCCGATTCGCAGGCCCAGTCTGGCCACTTTATCGGTATAGGTCGGGCCGATGCCTTTCAGTGTGGAGCCGATCTTACGGTTTCCTTTCGACATTTCATAAACAGCATCCAGCAGCCGGTGCGAAGGCAGGATCAGGTGAGACTTTTTTGAAATCAGCAGATTTTCCTCGGGATGAATGTTTTTGGAATTGAGTTGTGCCACCTCTCGGCTGAAAACGTATGGATCGATGATTACTCCATTGCCAATGATATTGGTTTTTTCCCTGTTGAAAATTCCGGAGGGGATGGTGTGAAGGATAAATTTCAGGCCGTCGAATTCGATGGTATGTCCGGCGTTGGGGCCTCCCTGAAACCGTGCAATGATGTCATAATCTGGCGAGAGTACGTCCACGATTTTCCCCTTGCCTTCGTCGCCCCATTGGAGCCCCAGGATCACGTCAATCTTCATTTCACTCATTTTCTTTGGCGTCAAAAAAAATAAATATGCAAAGCCTTTTGACGCTTTTCTGCGACTGGCTTTGCATAACAAATTTACACTTTTAATCTTCATTCGAAGATCAGGTCATTTATTTTTTCTCCTGACTGGATTCTTTCTGCTTTACGTTCTGACCATTACAATTTCCGTAAAATGTAAGTGAGTGATGCGTGATTTTTACACCGAGTTCTTTTTCCACGTATTCCTTGATTTGGTTAATGCGGGAATCGTAAAACTCTTTAACCTCTCCGCTGTCGAGGCAGATAAAATGGTCGTGTTTTTTAAACTTGAACGAGCGCTCGAATTGCGCGCAATTATTTCCAAACTGATGTTTAGTCACCAGGTTGCAGTCGAGCAGCAATTCTATGGTGTTGTACAAGGTAGCTCTGCTAACCCTGTATTTGTTGTTTTTCATCCTGATGTACAGCGATTCGATGTCGAAATGACCTTCGGTGGCATAAATCTCTTTCAGAATAGTGTAGCGCTCCGGAGTTTTCCTATGCCCCTTACCTTCAAGATATTCGGTAAAAATCTTCTTAACAGCATCAAACGAGTCCTGATTATCTTTCATTGCCTTCAAAAATTTTGCCCCAAAATTAAAAATCAAAAAAACTATTTAGTATAAATAAAAATAGAATCGGTACAAAAATATGTTTTTTAGATGAAACCGTACGAATTATGAAAAAAAAAATAGGGAACCCTACACAGGATTCATCCTGCTGATTTTCTTGATTTCCTTAATCTTTTTTATTTCTCCGATCAGGTCGTTGAGGTTTTTGGTATCGTGCACGTAAAGCATAATTCTTCCTTCGGTCACCTCGTTACTGCTGGTGAGGTTGAACGACCTGATTTTAAGCGCGTATTTGTTTGAAATAATGTCAGTAAGCTGATAGATGAATCCGACTTTGTCGATACCGGTAAACTGGAGGCCTGCCAAAAAAAGGATCGGATCTTTTTTGTTCCATTTGGCTTTTACAATGCGGTTGCCAAAGCTCGACATCAGGTCCTGCCCTATCTTGCAATTTACCCGGTGAACCATGATGGGTTTACTCGGGGTGATGATGCCGATAACATCATCGCCGGGAATGGGATTACAGCAATTGGCCACCTGGTATTCTATATCTATCTTTTCGCCGAGCAGCACTTCCTCGGGCTTGTTGCGAATGCGATCTGCAATGGCTGAATCGAGTGTATTGCTGTTGTTATTTCCTTTCTGGCGGGTAAACGGGATGAGCGCATTGAACCAGGGCGCCTTGTCGGATTTCTGGCAGCAGTTTTTTAAATCCTTCAGGCCGATATTCTTTACGGCAATTTCGTAGTAGAGATCGATAATGCTGTTGAATCCTGTGTATTCCTGAAACTGCCGTACATTCTGCTTGTTGTAATCGATTCCGATTTCACTAAAATAACGTTTGAGCAAATCTTTTCCCTGCTTGTAGTGCTTTTTCTTTTCAGTTTTGAGGGCTTCCTTGATATAATTTTTTGCTCTTGCGGTCACCACGTAATCGAGCCATTCGGATTGGGGCCGCTGTACTTTGGAGGTGATAATCTCCACCTGATCGCCGCTTTTCAGGGTATGCTTCAGTGGCACAAGTGTCAGGTTTACCTTGGCTCCGATACTGTGACGGCCAATTTCAGTATGAATGTTATAGGCAAAATCGAGGGCCGTGGCGCCCACCGGCAGTTTGCGCATATCACCCTTTGGCGTGAAGGTGTAAATCTCTTCAGAGTACAGGTCGAGTTTGAAATCGTCGATAAAACTCAGCGCATCGTTATCGGGGCTCTGAAATTGTTCCCTGATCCTTGCCAGCCACTCTTCGATGGCCTTGCCCTCATCAGGCATATGCTTGTAATGATGGTGGGAGGCGAAACCCGATTCAGCAATCTCGTGCATGCGTTTGGAACGGATTTGTATTTCCACCCATTTCCCCAGATGGCTCATCACAGTAAGGTGAAGCGCTTCATAACCGTTTGCCTTTGGAATCGAAATCCAGTCGCGCACACGATCGTGCTTAGGCTTGTATACATCGGTGATGAGCGAGTAAACTTTCCAGCAGTCCAGCTTTTCTGTTTCCGTAGGTGTGTCGATGACGATCCGTACGGCAAAAATATCATACACATCCTCAAAAGGAATGTTCTGCCGTTGCATCTTCTGCCAGATGGAGTAGATGGATTTGGTCCGCACGTGAATCATGTAGGGGATCTCGTGCTTGGCCAGGATATTTTTTACAGGATAGATAAACCTGTTGATGAATCTGTCGCGATCCTTTGCGGATTGATCGAGCTGAGAACGGATATGATCGTAAACCTCGGGTTCGGTGTATTTCAGCGACAGGTCCTCGAGTTCGGTTTTGATATTGTACAACCCCATGCGGTAAGCCAGGGGGGCGTAGAGCACGAGAGTTTCGGAGGCGATCTTCAGTTGTTTTTCGCGCGGCAGGTGATGCAGCGTGCGCATGTTGTGCAGCCTGTCGGCAAGTTTGATAAGGATCACCCGCATGTCCTCGGCCAGTGCCAGGATCATCCGTTTAAAATATTCGGCCTGAATGGACCGGGTGCCGTCATCGAAAATCCCTTTCATTTTTGTAAGCCCGCCGATGATCATCGCCACCTGCGGATTGAACATCCGTTCGATATCTTCGAGGGTATATTCGGTATCCTCCACAACATCGTGAAGCAAGGCACAGGCGATAGAAGTTGCATCGAGCCTCATATCCTTGGCGCAGATGGCAGCAACCTCGAGGGGATGATAAACATAGGGCTCGCGCGAACGGCGGCGCATATCCTTATGTGCCTCCACTGCCAGGTCGAAAGCGGT
>JBKHBQ010000031.1:0-22424 GCA_046542305.1 Bacteroidales bacterium | reverse complement strand
CCTGAATGAAGTAGGCTTGCGTAAAATCTTTAAGGAACCTGACCGCGGCGAAATTCCCGCAGTCCGTAAATCAGGCGATCTGGAAATTGCATGAAACGAAGAAGACAAACATTTGCCAGCCTGTTCCCAGGCATAATGAAATCAATGAAAACCCGGCAAAGCATATTCTCATAATGCTTAAAAACTAAACCCTTTTCATGCATCCTTCAACAAAAAAAGCCACCCCGCAAAGAGTGGCTAATTTTATTCCTGAGGTTTGATCGCTTAAATTAATCCCTTCTCATGTTTTTCCTTGATCACCTTGAGCATGTCCCGGGTCATGCGGTCGAGGTCCCATTTGGGGTACCAGCCCCACTCTTTGCGGGCGGCAGTGTCGGTCAATTAGTTGGACCACTTCATAATTTCAAGGTTAATAATTTTGTTAAGATAGTAACCAGTCGTAAGAGATGAAATTTTGGCAATAAATGATTTAACTTTGCGTAAAATAAATTATGATGAAGCTTAAATTTATTTACTGGAAAGACGGAAACGAATACTTGGGATATCTCGAAAAATACCCGGATTACATAACCCAGGGAACCACACTGGATGAATTAACCGAAAATTTAAAAGATATCTACAAAGATCTTGACAGCGGCGAAATTCCCGCAGTCCGTAAATCAGGCGAACTGGAAATTGCATGAAACGAAGAGATCTGATAAAAAAGATCCAATCATTTGGTTGTGAATTAATCCGGCATGGGAGCAAACATGACTGGTACAGAAATCCCAAGTCAAACATTTCCCAGCCTGTTCCCAGGCATAATGAAATCAATGAAAACCTGGCAAAGCATATTCTCAAAATGCTGAAAAACTAAACCCCTTTCATGCATCCTTCAACAAAAAAAAGCCACCCCGCAAAGAGTGGCTGATTTATTATTCGGAAAGTTGATCGCTTAGATCAATCCCTTCTCATGTTTTTCCTTGATCACCTTGAGCATGTCCTGTGTCATGCGGTCGAGGTCCCATTTGGGATCCCAGCCCCACTCTTCGCGTGCGGCGGTGTCGTCCATTTTGTTGGGCCACGATTCGGCGATGCCTTGCTTCACCGGATCCACATCGTAATCCATCTTAAAGTCGGGCATGTATTTTTTCACGGCCTGGTAAATAATTTCCGGGTCGAAGCTCATGGCGGTAATGTTGAAACAGTTGCGGTGCTTGAGTTTATCCGGATCGGCTTCCATCAGGTCGATACCTGCGTCGAGGGCATCGGGCATGTACATCATATCCAGGAACGTGCCTTTGGGAAGCGGGCAGGTGAATTTACCTTCTTTTACGGCAGCGTAGTAAATTTCAACGGCATAGTCGGTGGTGCCGCCGCCGGGAAGCGTCACGTTGGAGATGATGCCGGGATAGCGTACCCCGCGGGTATCCACACCAAAACGCTTGTAATAATAATCGCTGAGCAGCTCGCCGGCTACCTTGGTCACGCCGTACATGGTACCGGGGCGCTGGATGGTATCCTGCGGTGTATTGTCGAGCGGAGTGCTCGATCCGAATGCACCGATCGAACTGGGGAAGAATACGGCACAATTGTTTTCGCGGGCAACTTCCAACACGTTGTAAACACCATTCACACCTACATTCCATGCGGCCTGCGGGTTTTTCTCGGCAACAGCCGAAAGCAGTGCAGCGAGGTTATAGATGGTATCGATCTTGTATTTTTTCACCACTTCGTAAATGCGTTCGGCATCCGTAGCATCCACGATCTCCAGCGGTCCGCTCTCTGCCAGTTCCTGCGAAGGCATGGTTTTGCGATAGCCAGCCACAACATGATCATTTCCGTATCTCTTGCGAAGTTCCATGGTCAATTCCGAACCGATCTGTCCTACCGACCCAATGACTAAAATATTCTTCATACAAATTCAGTTTTTTTAGTGATTTTGTTAACAAATTAACAGTAAACGCGGCAAAAATATAAATTTTTCTAAAACAGCTTTTTAATATTTAATTTTTCATGATGGATTCTTAAATTTTCAAAAAAGAAACCATTATATTTGCGGCCTGTTAGTGAGCAAACAAAACATTATTTAATACTTCAAAAAGCAACAGACATGTACGGAAAAATTAAAGAACATTTGCAGAAGGAACTCTCCGACATCCGGGAAGCCGGTTTATTCAAGGAAGAACGCGTGATCACTTCTCCGCAGGGTGCAGAGATCAGCCTTACCACAGGTCAGTCGGTACTTAATTTCTGTGCCAACAACTACCTGGGGCTGTCGAACCATCCGAGGCTGGTGAAAGCCGCCAAGGAATCGCTGGATGACCGCGGTTTCGGAATGTCGTCGGTACGCTTCATCTGCGGAACGCAGGATATTCACAAAACACTGGAAGCAAAAATTGCCGAATTTTTCGGAACCGAAGATACCATTCTTTACGCAGCCTGCTTCGACGCTAACGGCGGTGTATTCGAACCAATTCTCACTGCTGAGGATGCCATCATTTCCGATTCGCTCAACCACGCCTCCATCATCGACGGGGTAAGGCTTTGCAAGGCGCAGCGCTTCCGCTATCAGAATGCGGATATGGAAGATCTCGAAACACAGCTAAAAAAAGCCAGCGAAACCGCCCGCTTCAAGATCATCGTTACCGACGGTGTGTTTTCGATGGATGGCAACGTAGCCCCGATGGACAAGATCATCGAACTGGCAGAAAAATACGATGCCATGGTAATGGTTGACGAATGCCACTCGGCAGGTGTGGTTGGCAAAACCGGACGCGGCGTTACCGAATTGTTCGACATCCGCGGCAAAGTTGACATCATCACAGGTACGCTGGGCAAAGCCTTTGGCGGCGGCATCGGCGGATTCACCACCGGACGCAAGGAGATCATCGAAATGCTCCGTCAGCGTTCGCGTCCATATTTATTCTCCAACTCGCTGATTCCCGCTGCAGTTGGCGCCGGCATCGAAATGTTCGACATGATGACCGAAACCAACGAGCTGCAGGACAAGCTGCACTGGAACACCGACTATTTCATGGAAAAAATGAAAGCGGCAGGCTTCGACATCAAGCCCAGCAAATCGGCTATCTGCGCCGTAATGCTTTATGATGCCAAGCTTTCGCAGGATATGGCCACCAAACTGCTCGACGAAGGCATTTATGTGATTGGATTCTACTATCCGGTAGTACCCAAGGGCGAGGCCCGTATCCGTGTTCAGCTTTCGGCCGCGCACAAAAAAGAGCATCTCGACAAAGCCATCGAGGCTTTTACCAAGGTGGGCAAGGAACTTGGTGTGATTAAATAACCAAAGATCATTTTCCAAATATGAAGGCAGCCTGCGGGTTGCCTTTTTTTGTATCGGTTCTTAATATGGGGGCCAGGGTTATGAAATCATTGAAAATTTGATAATTGCTTCAACAATTCCCCACCATATGCGTTTTCACTTGTGGCAAAACATTTAAAACGTAGATATTATGGATTTTAACGAAAAAGTAAAAACAGAACTTGAAGGAAGAATTAGAAAAATTGAAGATTTCATTGCCGAAAAAGGATTAGGTTCAAAGCAACTTCAAAAGGCCAGAAGAGTTCAACGGAATGTTAACCTGGCAATTTTTATAGGCAGTTTGATAACCATCGCGGGAATTACCTTTTGGGCTTTGAAGAGCCATAATGAAGAAAATTAATTCCACAACTATTTCTTCATGGTAAACCATTTTTGATTTAGGATAATGCCGGGCCGACGCCCTGTCCCTCTTAGTAAAGTTTCCCCAAAATATTGCTAATCAATAGCCAATATCACTACATAAATTTCATGCACTTTATGAACTTTAGGCACTTTAGCTCACTTTAGGCACTTTAGCTCACTTTAGGCACTTTAGCCACGCTATGAACTTTAGGCACTTTAGCCACTCTATGAACTTTAGGCACTTCTTCCCCCAACTTTCCTTACTTTTGCACCCAATTTTTAAAATCCGAATCGCATGAACGTACATCATATCAGCACCAAGCTCCTGAACTTCGAAGACATCGAACGCATTTGCAAAGAAAAATACAGTCTTGAACTATCGGATGAGGCCAGGCAAAAAATCACCAAATGCCGCGATTACCTCGACAAAAAGATGGCCGGCAGCGACGAGCCCATTTACGGGATCAACACGGGTTTCGGGGCTTTGCACGATGTGCGCATTTCGAAGGAAGACCTGAATAAACTTCAGGAAAACCTGGTGATGTCGCATGCATGCGGCACCGGCGAGGAAGTGCCGCAGGACATTGTGAAGCTGATGCTGATGCTGAAAGTACATGCGCTGTCGTACGGCCATTCGGGTGTGCAGCTCAGCACAGTGCAGCGGCTCATCGACTTTTTTAACCATGACGTGCTTCCGGTGGTGTATCAGCTTGGCTCGCTGGGCGCCTCGGGCGACCTTGCCCCGCTTGCACATATGAGCCTGCCGCTGATCGGAAAGGGCGAGGTATATTTTAAAGGAGAGCGTATGCCGGCAGCCCGGATGAACGAAATGATGGGCTGGAAACCTATCCACCTGCGCTCGAAGGAGGGACTGGCGCTACTGAATGGCACGCAATTTATGAGCGCCTACGGTATTTATTTATGCCTGCGGGTATTCAAGCTTTCGCGCCTGGCCGATGTAATCGGGGCTTTGTCGCTGGATGCTTTCGACGGTCGCATCGAGCCATTCCATGATCTGATTCAGCAGATCCGCCACCACAAAGGCCAGATCAAAACCGCCCGGAGGATCAGGAATATTCTCGAGGGCAGCGAATTGATCAACCGCCGGAAATCGCATGTTCAGGATCCTTATTCGTTCCGCTGTATTCCGCAGGTGCATGGCGCTTCCAAGGATTCGATCGATTATGTGGCCTATGTTTTCCGTATGGAGATCAATGCTGTGACCGACAATCCCACCATTTTCCCTGATGAAGATTTGATTATTTCGGCGGGCAACTTCCACGGGCAACCGCTGGCCCTGGCGCTCGACAACCTGTGTATCGCCATGGCCGAGCTGGGCAATATTTCGGAGCGGCGCACCTTTCAGCTTTTGGATGGCAAGCGAGAGTTACCGCATTTTCTGGTGGCCAATCCGGGTCTCAACTCCGGATTCATGATCCCGCAGTACACGGCGGCATCCATCGTAAACCAAAACAAACAGCTTTGCACCCCCGCCAGTGTGGATACCATCGAATCGTCGCAGGGGCAGGAAGACCACGTGAGCATGGGCGCCAATGCCGCCACAAAGGCATACCGCGTGCTGGAAAACCTCGAACGGGTGCTCGCCATCGAACTCTTCAATGCAGCACAGGCACTCGAGTTCAGGCGGCCCGCCAGATCATCGGCATACATCGAGAATTTTGTGGATGTGTACCGGCAAACCGTAAAGTTTATCGAAAACGACAAGGTGATGTACGAAGACATCAATGCCTCGGTGGAATTCCTTAAATCCATCGACCTGGAATTGCCGGGCGAGGATGTGTTGAAATATGAGTTGTAGGGTTTAGTTTTCTGTGGAAAATAAAACCTGCTGAAAATTTTCAGGAGAGATTACCTGGTATTTAGCTTCCGGATAGGCTTTTGCAAAGTTCGCAGGCACAGGCGGCTTTTTCCGCTCCGACCATTTGAATTCCCAGGCATTGATCACGCCACCTGCTTCTTCGATATAGTCGATTTCCTTTTGTTGATAGGTACGCCAAAAGAAAAAGTTTTTATTGACCTGGTGATTTCTCAGAAATTTTATTCTTTCGATGACACAAAAATTCTCCCAAAGCTGTCCCGCATCATTTCTCAAATCAAGTGAATTATGATTTTGGATTAACGCATTTCTGATTCCCAAATCCCAAAAATATATCTTTCGACTCTTTGAGACTTCATTTCTTAGATTTTTGCTAAACGCATTTACCCTTAAAATGATGAAACTTTCTTCGAGCAAATAAAGATACCGTTGTACGATTGTTTGATCTACACCAATTTCTCTGGACAGCTCATGGTAGGAAACCTCATGCCCAATCTGAAAAGCCAGCAACCTCAAAAGTTTTTCAAATGCTTCCGGTTTTTTAATTTGCTGTAATGCAAAAACATCTTTAAACAAGTAACTTCCACAAAGTTCTTTCAGATGCACTTCCTTTTCTTTTTCTGATAATTCAAGCAGCCCGGGATACATTCCATATCTTAGCTTATCCGTTAAAATGCGCCGTTTTTCCAGTTGATTAAGATTTGATGATATTTCACCAAAAGAAAAAGGAAACAACTGGAATATGCGCTTTCTCCCGGTAAGTGGTTCATTGATCTGATTTGAAAGATCGAAACTCGAAGAACCAGTTGCGATTACCTGAACATCCGGATACTCGTCCACCAGAATCTTTAACACAAGCCCGATATTTTTAATACGCTGGGCCTCATCCAAAATAAGAAGTTTGATGTTTTTTAAAACCGATCCGATCTCACTGATTCTCTCCCATGAAAATAATTGCTGCACATCCAGATAATCACAATTATAGTAGTCAGCACGATCTGAATACTTTTTCATTATAACTTTTGAAAGTGTAGTTTTCCCAACCTGACGGGCACCATAAATTACGATAACCGGCTGCTTTTCACCACCGGGAAACATTTGATCTTCGATTTGATGCTGTACTTCCCTTTCAACCATAAATGAATTTTATGAGTTAAGTCATCAAATTTAATAAAAATTTCTGAGTTAACTCAGAAATTTTAAAAAAATCAAATATTGAGAATCTTGAAAAGAATCACCCCGGTAAAAATGAGATAAAGAACCACTAAAGCCACCGCCTTTGCAAGGAGGGCCAACCCCTGGATATTTTCGAGAAAATCCTTGTTCGAAATCATATTTTATTTATCATGTGGTTTCGCTCCAGAACCGGTGAATTTGAGCCACCATGCCGTCGATGTGCTGATCGCGCATACACCGGAAATGGCCTTTCGGACACACTCCGTATCCCAGTTTTGAACACGGGCGGCACGAAAGCCCCTTCACTTCAAACATGGCATTTTGATCTGCATTGCCGGGCATATAGGGAAACATACCGAACTCAGGAACCGTATTCCCCCATACCGAAACAATGGGCTTTCGAAAAGCCGCCGCAATGTGCATCAGGCCGGTATCGTTGGTCACCACCACGCGTGCCTGCTCCACCAGCGACGCCGACTGGTTGAGGTTGTACTTGCCACAGGCAGCATAAATTGTGGCGTCAGCCTTTCGGGCAATCTCCTCCGCTTCAGCCATATCTTCAGGACCACCCAGGAGCATTACCGGCCGGTGTATGCTATTGCAGAGATCAACCACTTTTTCGGGCGGTAGCTGTTTGGTTTTATGCTTCCCGCCGATCACGAGGGCCACATATCCGTTTCGAAAATTTTCAGGCAAGGCATTTGCATGCACTTCATCCTTAGCCGGAACAAAATATTCGAGCCCCTTTTGATCGTTTTGCACCCCGAGTTTCTGCACTGCCTCAAAATACCTGTCGACAATATGCACATCCGGCATCCGGTCGATCTTAAAGTTCACCAACAGCCATTTCTGCACATTCACCTTGGGAAATGTTGTGGACGGCTTTCCAAGAGACCTGCGCACACCAAACGACCTGAAGTTTTTATGAAGATCCACCACATGATCGAATCCCAGCGATTTCAATTGCGGCAGCACCTCCGACACATCCTTCCCGATGGTATGAATCCTGTCGAGGTGCGGATTCTGCTCTACCACCGTCCTGTAACTTTCCTTTGTAAGAAAATGTAATTCCACTCCCGGCAGTTGTGTTTTCAGGCAGCGAATCACAGGCGTGGTGAGTACAATGTCGCCGATAGAACTAAAACGAATGATCAGGATTTTTTTCAAGCCGTAAGTTTTTACAAAAATAGAAAATCCCCTGCGCGCAAAACACTATTTTTGCCGGATGATTTTAACCGACACGCACACACACCTTTATCTTAATCAATTCGACGACGACCGCGAAGCCACCGTGCAGCGCGCCATCGACAAAGGTGTGCGGTACATGCTGCTGCCCAATATCGACAGTGCTTCGGCAGATCCGCTGCTCGCGCTTTGCGATAAATTCCCCGGGCATCTCTTCCCGATGATGGGACTGCACCCTACCGACGTGAAGGAAAATTATACCGCAGAACTGGAGAAGGTAGAGCAATTGCTCAGCAGGCATAAGTTTTATGCCATTGGCGAAACAGGCATCGATCTGTATTGGGATAAAACTTTTATTGAAGAACAAAAGTATTCGCTGCGGCATCAGATCGCACTTGCAAAGCAACACCAACTTCCGGTTGTGTTGCACGTAAGGGAATCGTTTGATGAAATCTTTGAAGTGATCGAAGATACCATCGACGAAAACCTCACGGGTGTTTTCCATTGCTTCACAGGCACTGCGGAGCAGGCACGACGCATCATCGGCTGGGGATTCAGGCTGGGGATCGGCGGGGTGCTTACATTTAAGAACTCCGGCCTCGACATGGTGGTGAAAGATATCCCGATGGAACATCTGCTGCTGGAAACCGATTCGCCGTTTCTGGCGCCGAAGCCGTTTCGCGGAAAGCGCAACGAAAGCGCCTACATAACATATATTGCCGGGAAACTTGCAACTGTGAAAAACATGCCTGTAGAGGAGGTGGCGGATATCACCACCCGGAATGCCGTGAAATTGTTCGGAATACCTCACACCCATTAGTTATGAATGTAAAATGAACAACCGAAAATCCATACTGGTCATTTACACCGGCGGCACCATTGGCATGATCCGCGATGCCAAAAGCGGCGTACTGAAACCGTTTAATTTCGACAACCTGTATCAGCATATTCCCACGTTGAAGTTGTTCGACCTTCAGATCGACAATTTCTGTTTCGATCCGGTAATCGACTCTTCGAATATGAGCCCTGGCCACTGGGTTGAGATTGCCCGGGTAATCCACCACCGCTACGAGGAATACGATGGATTCGTGGTTCTTCATGGTTCCGACACCATGTCGTACACTGCCTCGGCACTGAGTTTCATGCTCGAAAACCTGAACAAGCCCGTTATCCTCACCGGTTCGCAACTGCCCTTGGGAATGATTCGCTCGGATGGCCGCGAAAATTTTATCACTGCCATCGAAATTGCCGCTGCCCATATTGATGAAACTCCGGTGGTTCCTGAGGTGGCCATCTATTTTGAAAATCAACTCATGCGGGGCAACCGCACCATTAAATACAATGCCGAGAATTTCGAGGCCTTTCGTTCGCCAAATTACCCGCTTCTGGCCGATGTGGGCGTGTACATCAAGTACAATCACCCCTACATCATGAAACCGAATTTCAAAAAACTGCGCCTCCATCCCAAACTCGACAACAGCATTGCCGTGTTGAAACTTTTCCCGGGAATCTCCGAGAAGCTGATGTGTACGGTCATTCAGTGCGAAGGGTTGAAAGGACTGGTACTGGAAACCTACGGATCGGGCAACGCCCCGACCAACGACAGGTTTTTGCACCTGATGAAGGAGGCCATAGACGCAGGATTGGTGGTACTAAACGTTACCCAGTGCCAGGGCGGCGGTGTGGAAATGGAAAAATACCAAACCGGCATGGCGCTGAAAGAAATTGGTGTGCTGAGCGGAGGAGATATCACCACCGAAGCCGCGCTGACCAAAATGATGCATGTGTTCGGAAACTTCAGCGATAAGGATAAGATCAGGGAGATAATTACGGCCTCATTACGTGGTGAAGTGACAATAAATTGAAAAACTCACAACAATATTATTTTATTAAAATAGTTGATAATACTTGAATCGCAGTAGATTAGAATACATAAAAAAAGAGATGATATTTTTGTATTAGATTTTTTTTTTCTACTTTAGCGGCTCAAAATTAGGAGAAAGGCTTTGTGGCCTTTAAAGACAGATGGAGAGGTGGCCGAGTGGTCGAAGGCGCACGCCTGGAAAGTGTGTGTACGTCACAAGCGTACCGAGGGTTCGAATCCCTCTCTCTCCGCATTTTGAAACAAATAAAGTAACACAGATAATAATTTAATTTATTTAATTCAACAAAGTAAACCATGAAAAAATTATTTGCTTTTTTGACAATTGCTGCAATGCTTACCTTCGGAATTGCGAGCTCGATTTACGCACAGGATCAGGAAGGAACCCAGGAAGAGATGGCTCAGAATGATACGATCGCTATGGAGGACGACACCCTGGCAGTTGAACAAACCCTGGCTACCACTACGCTTGAAGAAGAAGTGGAAGAAGAAAAAGATTTTCAGCAGGTACTGAAAGAACAATTCATCGAAGGTGGCTGGGAATTCATGGGTATCGTTTTGCTTACGCTGATTTTCGGTTTGGCGCTGTCGATCGAAAGGATCATTTACCTGAACCTTTCCACTACCAACACCAGCAAACTGCTCAACAAGGTAGAGTCGGCACTGGAAACCGGTGGTGTGGAAAAGGCCAAGGAAGTGTGTAAAAATACCCGCGGACCGGTTGCAGGCATTTTCTATCAGGGCCTCGACAGGTACAACGAAGGCATCGATATTGTCGAAAAATCAATCATTGCTTATGGCAGTGTATTAATGGGACGCCTGGAGTCAGGTCTTTCGTGGATTTCGCTGTTTATCGCTCTCGCCCCTATGCTCGGGTTTATGGGTACGGTAATCGGGATGATCCAGGCCTTCGACGACATTGCTGCTGCAGGTGACATTTCACCCACCATTGTTGCTTCAGGTATTAAGGTAGCGCTTTTGACCACCGTATTCGGTCTGATCACCGCTATCATTCTGCAGATTTTCTACAACTATATCGTTTCGAAAATTGACAGCCTGGTAAACAACATGGAAGACAGCTCCATTTCATTCATCGACATCTTAACCAAGTACAAAGCATCAAACAAATAACAGAAAGGCACAACAATGAAAGATAGAACAGCAACCATACTGAGAATTTTTCTCGCGGTGTTGTTAGTGATTTCGGCCGTGTTGTTTGTAATTTTCTACACACGTGGTGAGGAGTTTACAAACATCGTACTGACGTGGTCATACATTCTACTTGCACTAACAGCAGCACTCACCCTCATTTTCCCTATTCTGTACTTCATTTCCAACCCTAAAAAAGGTAAAAATGTGCTAATTGGAATAGTGGGTTTTGCAGTATTGTACTTTATTTCGTATGCCCTTACCGACGGAAGTACAAGAGGTGATGTTTACGAAGAATTCGAAATCACTGAGTCCACTTCTCATTTTATTGGTGCCATGTTGTACATGACATTCATTCTGGGTGGCCTCGCGATTTTATCGATAGTTTTTACTGGAATATCCAGCTTATTTAAATAAAAAGGATTTAATCCATGGCAAGAACACCACAAGAAATTAATGCAGGTTCGATGGCGGATATCGCCTTCCTGTTGCTGATATTCTTTCTCGTTACCACAACCATGGACGTGGATACGGGTATCAGCCGGAAGCTTCCCCCGCCATTGACCGGCGAAGAAGAACCACCGGACATCAGAGAGCGGAACATCTTTACGGTGCTGGTAAACAGCCGCGATCGTCTGCTCGTGGAAGGCAAGCCCGGTGATATTCGCTTTCTGCGCGAGAGGGCGAAAGAATTTATGAGCAATCCGCAAAACCGCGAAGATCTTCCCGAAATGACCGTAAAAAACATTCCGGAACTGGGTAATGTACGCGTTCCCAAAAACGCCGTCATCTCCCTGAAAAACGACCGCGGTACATCTTACAAAATGTATATTGCCGTTCAGAACGAACTGGCGGCAGCCATCGACGAGTTAAGGAATGAACTTTCAATGGAAAAATTTGGCAGACGCTACGACGACCTGCTCAATGAGGAGCAGATCCAAGCCGTGCAGAAAGCCATTCCGGTACCGATTTCTGAAGCTGAACCTGAAGACGTAGGAGGTAACTAATGGCAAGATTTAGAAGAGATAAAAAATCAGGGGTTCAAACCATTAATACATCCTCGTTGCCCGATATCATCTTTATGCTGTTGTTCTTCTTTATGGTGACAACGGTGATGCGTGAGGTAACGCTGATCGTAAAGGTTACACCGCCAGAAGCCACCGAGGTACAAAAGCTGGAGCGTAAATCGCTGGTAAGCTACATCTACATCGGTGAACCCAATCAACCCGTCTATGGTACCAAGCCGCGTATCCAGCTCAACGACCAGTTTGCAAGGGTGAGCGACATTCCTGCTTTTGTAACCGCTGAACGGCAGGCTCGTGATGAAGCCGACCGCAGGTTTATCACTACGTCACTGAAAGTAGACCAGAATATCCAAATGGGTATCGTTACCGACGTGAAGCAAGAGCTCAGGAAAGCCGGCGCTTTCAAAATCAACTATTCTACACGTAAAGTTGGAAAGATCGATTTTACAAGGCTGGACTAATTAGAATTTTTTGTTTTTATGGTTAATAGGTTGAAAGGAGCGCTGTAGAGTGCTCCTTTTTTTATTTGGGGCGAAATGAATTTCCGGGTATTTTGTTTTTTGTCAAGCTTCTGGTGTTCCTTTCGTGTATAGGAATAGGTGCCGGATATACCTGGGGTATTTGGATGTGGAATCTTCATAAAACTTATCAGAAAGAGAAAGATAAAAGATAATTTTATTTACTGAATGCCAGACATGGAACTCATAAATTTACATTTTTAACTATACATGCCTGCTTTGTCAGGCATGTTTTTTATCCTATGCAATAGAAATGGAATTCCGGAGCTACCAATAATGGTGTATTATTGTTTGTTTGCTTGTCTATATGAATAAAGAGGTGCGTAAAAAGGAAGTTGAAGAATAACGGAAATCTCCGGCCAATGAAAAAAAGCCCGTCCGCAAACACGAACAGGCTTTTTCCATTCATCAAAACCAAACGGTTATATTTCTTCGGTTTCCACGATTTTGGCCAGCAGGTCGGCGTAGGGGATCACCAGGTATTTATGCCCTTCGTATTCCAGCTCGGTGCCTGAGAATTTTTTGTAGAACACCATGTCGCCCACCGAAATGCCGGGGTTTTCCACGTTGCCCACAGCCACTACTTTAGCCAGTTGCGGTTTTTCCTTCGCGGTGTCGGGGATGATGATCCCGCCGCTGGTTTTCTGCTCTTTCTTTTCGTCGTCCAGATCAAGGATCACGTTTTGATTTAACGGTTGTAATTCCTTCATTACTGTTCCTCCTCGGTTTTACTGATTTATGTTTAACAATTTGTTGATGCGCGTTTTGTCGAAGCCCACGATGATCTCGCCGTCGATCTCGGTTTGCGGCACACCCTGCTGACCTGATTTGCGAACCAGCTCCTCGGCCATCGAAGGATCCTGCGACACGTCGATGTCGGTGAAGCGGATGCGGTGCTTGCGCAGGTGCGACTTGAGCGTGTTGCACCAGGTGCAGGTTGGCGTTGAATAAACCGTTACACTCGGCTGGCGCGGGCCGTCATCGTCGGCAGCAAGGTAGGCTGTGCTTTCGAAGAACGACCGGTAAAAATCGGGGTTGTTGCAGCCCTTCACCAGGTTCTGGTATTCGCCCTTTTCGAAAGCCAAAAGCGAAGGAACCGTCCTGATTCCGTATTTTTCGTGGATATCCCGGACGGTGGAAACATCCGCCGTAAACACCTTAACATCCCCGTTTTCGACAGCTTTCAGATTTTGAAGGGCGCAATCGCTGGTGGCCGATCCTGATTTGTAAAGCATCAGGTAGGCTTTATCCAGATCTTTGATCTCGCTGATGAGCGCTTCGTGCGACGATACTTCTTTGAATTCCATTTTTTTATTTTTTTGATAAGTGATACTTAAGCGATTTATCGGGCTGCAAAAGTAAAACTTTTCAAATATGTACTTCAAAAATTAACGAACGATAACAATGGCACCTTTTCCATAAAAAAAATGCCAAAGGGTAGTTTGCTGACAAATTGACGGAAGAGAAAATTTCAGATGCAGATCGGTAAAGGCACGGGAAATCTGCGTAAGAAAAGGTTCAGGATGGGGCACGGATTGGATATCCGCGCCGCAGCGGTTGTAATCTCAACTACTTTCACACAAATTAATCAAGGGTGTATATTCCGAAGAGAGGCGCGCTCTGGTTTAGCAAAAAAAGCCCTGCTACGGCAGAGCTTTTTTTCGAATTAAAATAATTTTTCTTGCGCAATTAATCCTGCATGGTTCCTTCCATTTCCACCTCTTCGGCATCGGTGTCGGGTGATGTTGGTGCAGGATGTTTTTTTACGATGGTCAGTTCGTCAATGATGTTTTGCGCGCCTGCAAACTTATCGATGATGAACAACACGTAGCGGATATCTACCGAAATGGTGCGCTGCAGTTCTGGTTCGAATGCAATATCGCCGCTCATGGCTTCCCAGTTGCCGTCGAAGGCAATTCCAATTAGCTCGCCGTGTCCGTTTATCACGGGGCTTCCGGAGTTTCCGCCGGTAATGTCGTTATTGGAGATAAACGCCACCACCATTTCACCATTCTGGCCGTACGGGCCGAAGTCCTTGTTTTTGTAGAGTTCTTTCAGCTTGTCGGGCACCACGAATTCCCAGTTATCGGGGTCTTCTTTTTCCATCACGCCTTTGAGGGTGGTAATAAAATCGTAATGTACGGCATCGGCCGGAAAATAGTCGAGTACCTGCCCGTAAGTGAGGCGCATGGTGAAGTTGGCATCCGGATAGAATTTCCGGTCGGGATACATTTCGCGCAGTCCCGCAATGTAAAGGCGTTCACCTTTGCCACCCTTGTCTTCGGCCTGTAACATAGCTGCCCTGAGTTGGGGAAGCTTGTCCATGAAAGCCTTCAGCAGTTCGGTTACAGGATCTTTTTCGATCTTTTTGGTTTTGGGATTATTCAGGAAGTCGTTCACGCTTTCCTTGCCGGCAAAAATGGATTTGTCGAACACCTTATCGGCATAAGCCACAAAATTGCCCTTGTATTTTTTGTTGATTTCCTCCAGCATTTCGGGTTGCTGGCCTTTGGGTACATTTTCGTAGTATATTTGCAACATGGATGCCAGCAGATTGCGGTCGATGGGCTGGTAGTAATCCTTGAAATATTTGTCAGACATTTCGCGCAGCCTGGCAATTTCGGCATCGATTTTTTCCTGATCCACATCCTTTTCGTTGAGCATCTCCGCGAGGTTTTCGAACCTTCGTGCGAACATGAGAATTTCAGCCCCCTGCGAAATGGCTTCATTGAGATAAATGCTGGCCAGGTTGTACTCACGCTGTTCGCTGATGCTTTCTTCGCGCAGCTTAAGCGCTTCGCCATATTTGGCCTTGCGGGCCGGATCTGCATTCACCCATTCCTCAAAATCGGCTTCCTGCTGTTTCTTTTTATCGTACACTTTCAGGCGTTTCAGCCCTTTGGTCTGTCCGATAAAATACTTCCAGTAGTTGGATGTGCGCGAATACTTCGAAGCATACTGGATGCGAACGGCCGGATCTGTATCCATGTATTCGCGCATAATTTTCAGCTTCACATCGCGGATATCCACGATGGTAGGGTTGGTTTCTTCGATGGCCATTTCAACGCCCCACGACGACATGTACCGATCGGTGCCGCCAGGGTATCCCATAATCATGGTGAAGTCGCCTTTTTCCTTTTCATCGATAGAAATAGGCAGGTAGTATTTCGACTGCAGCGGAACATTTTCCTCCGAATATTCGGCAGGTTTTCCGTCGGGGCCGGTATACACCCTGAAGATGGCAAAGTCGCCGGTATGGCGCGGCCACATCCAGTTGTCGGTATCGCCGCCGAATTTTCCGATGGATGAAGGCGGTGCACCTACCAAACGCACGTCCTTATAGGTTTCATAAACGAACAGATAAAACTCGTTGCCGGCAAAGAAGCTCCGCACATAGGCATCGTAATGCGTATCTTCGGTGGCTTCGCTGCTGATCTGATTACTGATTTCGCGGATTTTGTCGCTGCGTTCTTCTTCGGTCATCTGGTCGTTCAGTTCGCTAAGTACACGATCGCTCACGTCTTCGATGCGAACCAGAAAGGTAGCCCTTAGCCCTTCGTTATGCAATTCTTCTTTCTTATTCATGGCCCAGAAGCCGTCGGTGAGATAATCGTGCTCCACGGTGCTGTGCGACTGGATAACGCCGTAGCCACAGTGATGATTGGTAAAGATCAGCCCTTCGGGCGACACGATTTCGCCGGTACAGCCGCCACCGAAGATGATGATGGCATCCTTCAAGCTTGAATTATTAATGCTGTAGATTTCTTCGGGAGTGAGGTGTAAACCCATCTTCTCCATATCCACATAGTTGAGCCGCTCAATAAAGATCGGCAGCCACATCCCCTCGTCAGCGCGCATTTTCGGGCTGAGGCCGAGAAGGATGGCCACAAAAATGAACAATAGCTTTTTCATGTTTTTCAGATTATTAATTGTTTAAATGTAGTCTTCTCCTTTTTTGGCTTTAATATCGTTGACAAACTGCCTGATCTGCTGTTCGTTCTCTTTTCGGCACACCAGCAATGCATTGTCATCTTCCACCACAATGTAATCATCGAGGCCCTGCAGTACCACCAGTTTATCTTTGGGCATGCGCACCAGGCTGTTTTTGGTGTCGTACAGCAATACGTTTTCGCCAGCCACGGCATTGTTGTTTTCATCCTTGTCGCTGATGTCGTAGAGCGATCCCCAGGTTCCCAAATCCGACCAGCCGAAATCGGCAGCCACCACATATACGTTGGAGGCTTTTTCCATGATGCCATAGTCGATGGAAATCTTCCGGCACACAGTGTAGGTTTCTTCGATAAAAGGCTGCTCGGCCGGGGTATTGTATTTTCCTTCGCCCTCCTTGAAGAGGTCGTCCACGTCGTCGAGGTGTTCTTCAAAGGCTTCATTGATGCTTTTCAGTGACCAGACAAAGATGCCTGCATTCCACAGGAAATCGCCGCTCTCCAGGAACTTTTCAGCCAGCTCGTGGTTGGGCTTTTCGGTGAAGGTTTTTACTTTCGAGATGCGCGGGTTTTTATCGTACTTTTCTTTTTCGTCGTACTGGATGTAGCCATATCCGGTATCCGGGCGCGTTGGCTTAATGCCCAGGGTGATCAGCCAGTTGTTTTCTTCGGCTGCTTTCAGTCCGGCCTTAATGTTTTCGATAAACAAATCTTCGTTCAGGATCATATGATCAGAAGGAGCTACCACAATTTTAGCATTGGGGTTCAGCGCCCTGATCTTGTAATTGGCATAGGCGATGCAGGGGGCGGTATTGCGCATGGCCGGCTCGAGCAGGATATTGTTTTCCGGAACTTCCGGGATCTGCTTTTTCACCATATCCTCGTAAAGGTCGTTGGTAACGATGAGAATGTTTTCTTTCGGGCAGATTTTGGTGAACCGGTTGAAGGTGCGCTGGATCAGCGTTTCGCCGGTGCCAAGAATATCGATGAACTGCTTTGGGCGTGTTGTACGGCTCATGGGCCAGAACCTGGCTCCGATGCCGCCGGCCATAATAACGCAATAGTAATCTTTATTCATGATGTTGATTTTTATAAATGAATCGGTTAATACAGATTGGCAATTTTAAAACAAGCTTGAATTTTAAAATGCAAATTTATGAAAACCTCCTTATTTCTCAGGATTTTCTACAGGGATAACTTCAGCTAGCGGATTAAACACGTACTGCCTTTTGTTGTTCAGGCACAGGCACAGGTAGTTCTTGCGGCGCTTCTGCAGTTTCTTAAACCTGCGTCCGTCGGGAAGCCTGAATTCGGCATTTTCCGGGAGATTCTCCATGAGGTTCATGCCGTTGCTGCGGTCGTACTTTTTTAATGCACGGGCAAGCCTTGTATCGGAGGTGGTGGAGGCAAAGATTCGCTTGTCGGCAGGATTGAGAATTTCAATAATTTCCTGCGGGAAACAGACGGCATGGCAAAAAGGCTGCAACAAACCATAAAAGGTTTGTTTCCATTCGGGGCCGTGGGGCTTTACTTTTCTGTGATATTTCTCCCAAACCAGTTGATGTGCCAGTTCGTGGAGAAAGGTGATCAGAAAAGCATATGGGTTGAGGTTGTGGTTGATGGAAATCCGGGAAGGATTCCCGTTGATCCCCGGTCTGAAGTCGCCGTGTTTACTCCGCCTTTCGCGTGTGATCACCAGGTTTACCCTGTGCTTTTCGAACAGGTGGTAAACAGGATCAACAGCCGGCGCAGGCAGATATTTCGTCAGGATATCCTTATACTCGTTCATCGGCAGAAGGATTTGCAGGTGGTGTGATGCTCCAGCGCGGGCAATCGCAATCCTTCTTGCGTGTTCCTTTGCGCGTAGTGCTGCATGATGCGATGGCAATCATCAGCAGGATGGACACCAAAATGATGATCCCGGATGTATGGCTTATGATGGTTTTCATTTAATTCAAGATCTGTTTCAGCACCTGATGCGATTTTACTTCTTTAAAATTAGGCAGGTGCAGTTTGTAATAGCTGATCAGGATTTCCAGCATTCGGTTGCGGTCCGAAGCATTTTTCAGCGGCACCTCTGCGGGAGATGATGACGAAAGCAGCTGGCTGATTATCCGGCTCGATCCGCTGTCGATATGATTGGCGTGCAAGGGCGGCCCGTGAAAAAACATCCCTTCCTGCAGGTCGAAACAATCGTTGTTTGCCGAATAATTATTCCTCGGTACAAATCCCAGAAATCGCGTTAGCCCGGCACAAAACCACAGGTGAAAATTCTCGCTACCCGTTTCCTGCCGGTCGAAATCCAACAAAGCCTTTTCCAGAAAATCGTACAGCGCTTCGTTGCATTCTTCCTCGCGGATGGATTTGTAAAGGACTTCGTTGAGAAACATCAGCACGGTGCTTTTCCTGATGTCGAACGGAATGTGATGGAACGGAATGATGGCCTCGATTTCCTTCAGGTTCTGCAACTGATCCTTTTCCTTGTTGTACACTACCAACTGCAGGATGTTCAATGGCTGAAGACTTCCTTTTTTTATCCTGGCTTTTTTGCCTGCTGTACCGCGAATCAGATAAGAACGCAGTCCAAACCGGCGCGTGTAGATTTTCACAATAACACTGCTCTCGGAATACTTAACGGTTTTTAGTACGATGCCATTGGTTTTGTAAAGCATAGCCGCTTAAAAAAATGCCGCAGCGGTTAATTGATAAACAGGATCTTGGTCACCAGTTTTTCGTTGCCATTTTCGTCGGTGGCAAATACGAGGTAAACTCCTGTTGAAGCCTTGCGGCCACTAAAATTTGTTCCTGAAAAATTTATTTCACCGCTTTCTTCCACATTCCATTCGGCCTGTGTTCCTTCATTATCAACTCTTGTGGCAAACACCAGGTTGCCGCTCACATCTGTGATCTTCACATCTGCACCAGGCATCAGTCCCTTTATGGCTATATAGCCCTTGTACCCTTCCCTTACGGGATTGGGGTAAACCACCACGCCGGTGGTGTCGGCCGGATCGGGTCCCTGGGCAGTACTTTTGTAGGAAACGATTCCTTTATCGGTGGCAAAAAATACTTCACCTGTCACATTGTTGATTTCGATATCCACAATCAGATTGGAGTACAGCGGACTGTTTTCCACTGTGAAATGATGGATTTCCCGGGTGCCGTCGGGGGAAAGCAGGAAAACACCGGCGCGTTCGGTGCCGATCCACTTCCGGTTTTCGCCGTCGATAGCAATGGCGGTTACGGATTCGGACTCCAGCAGGTACTGCACATAGCCGTCCACTTCCACCAGGATGCGCTGTGCATCGTAATTGCCGCCGGTAAAGATATTGCCGGGCGAATAAATTACGCCGATACCCTCATCCGAACCGATCCATATTTCGCCGTCCTGATCTTCGGCCAGGCTTAGGATTTTGTTTCCCGGAAGATTGCCAAGCCCGGAAGAATTGGTAAGGGTTCGCAGGATGTCGTCCGTAGGATCGTCGATGGTGTTGTTGTCGGTAAAGACCAGCAACTGATGATCGGCACGCACCATGATCCATTTCTGGTTGTAGCTGTCCACCATCATTTTGGCCCCATCAATTCCGGTGGCATTGGAGCCGAGGTTGAACGACCGCCATTCCCCATTGGTTTTCTTTACCGAAAGGATGTTTGGCGCACCGGAATTGACCACCCAAAGATTGTTGTAGCTGTCGAAATCCACGCCGCTCACGGCTACATATCCGGCCAGTTCCCACTTTTGCAGCGAACTGTTGCTATCGCTGAAAACATTCACCACCTCACCGTCCACAAATTCCATTACACCTTCGCTCCAGGTGCCAACCATGGCACGTGCCGGATTATTCGGATCGGCCACCACACAGGTCATATCGCTGATGCTGTCGAATGCCTGAATATTGCCACGGTTATAGTTTTTCCAGCTTTCGCCGCTGAAATTGTACACCCCATCACTTAAGTAAAGTTTTCCCCAGGTCGCATTGCGGCCGCCCGAAGCCACCCACAGTTCCTGGCCTTGCAGCGACATGTCGAACACATTGGGGCTGTATGGCCCGTTGGGGGTAATGTTTTCAGCGTCACTTCCATTGGTGGTTTTTATCAATCCGCGACCGAAATCGGCAATCCAGAATATTCCATCGGCATCCAAAGTGGCGTCGCGCGATTGAAGGTAACCGCCTGCGGCTTGCCAGATTTCACTGATCAGGCTGTAGTTCTGATCAAACAAATATATCTTGAAATCACTGGTGATCACCAGCTGATCGCCCATGGATTTCATGTGGAACTTCACACCGCGGTCCATGTCGGGAAACTTACTCCAGGTATCGGTAGCATACTCGTACATGAACAGCGTATCCGTATTGTAACCTTCATTATTGTTGTTGGCCAGCAGGCGTCCACTGAAATATTCGATGGTGTTGAAGGTTTCATTCGGATAAAGGTTCTGATCCTTCGACCATGCATTGTAATCAGCCAGGTTGGGGCTGTCGAGCAAAGCCTTGTAAATGCCGTTTTCGGTGCCGGCATAGATGGTATCCATGCCCATGGTGATGTCGAGAACGTTCACCTGGCTGCCGTTGGGGCCAATGTAGTAAGTGGGCTCGGGAAATTCCTCGTTTTTAACATCCAGCACTACAATCCCGAAGCCACATGCCAGGTAAGCCAGGCTGTCGCGGTAGTAAATATTGTTGATGGTTTTGTTTCCCAGGATTTGTTTGCGCTTGATGTCGGAAATGTTGATGATCTCATTTCCCTTGATCAGGTCGATGTTGGTATTGGTATAAGCCACAAGCAGCACATCGTGTTCATCGTTATAGCCGATGGCGCTGATTCCGATGTCGCTCAGCCCGTTCACTTTTGAGAGCCTGCTGATGCTTTCGTCGTTTTTGTCGTAATAAAACAGGCTGAAGGGTGTAGCCGTATAGATGATATCACCTGCTTCTGCCACTGCAATGGTCTTGCTGTAAGGCAGATGATCCCGCCATTGGCCAATTGCGATTTGTGCATCGGATGTCAGGGATAAAAACAGGAGGGCCAGGCCCAGGATAGCAGTGTTTAAACTTTTCATCATCGCGCGATAGTCATGAATTAAAAAAATATAATTCATAAACTGAATTTCGCATCAAATATTGCACACATCCTCAACCATAAAAATCTGCCGGCAGGCAAGCAACCATGGATTCATTTCCATCTTTCATCTTCAGGAATTATCCTTTACTTTGCATGAAGCAATCAATTGGAGAAATGCAGGTTTATAAGCTGATTGTTAAGAACATGTCGTGTCATTGTTGTCTGAAACTTGTCAGAAGGATTCTTGAGGAGCATCGGATCACAGTGCTTGATGTACATCTGGGCGAGGTAAAGGTTAGCCTGATTGATGATGAACCTGACCTGCAACAAATTGCCCGCATCCTCGAGGCAGAAGGTTTCGAACTGGTTTTCGACAGAGAAAAACAACTGTGCGAACAGATAAAAAACGCCGTGATCGACCTGGTTCATCACAGCACTTTCAATTCGATGGTGCGCAACTCCGATTATCTCATCGAAAAGTTCAACCTGTCGTACCAATACATCTCCGCTATTTTTTCGAGGCAGGAAAACATCACGCTCGAAAAGTTCATCATCCTTCAGAAAATCGAAAAGGTGAAGGAACTTATTCAGTATGGCGAGCTTAACCTGAGCGAAATTGCCTTTATGATGGGCTACAGCAGTGTGCAATATTTGTCGACGCAGTTTAAAAATGTTACAGG
The DNA here is from genome assembly GCA_046542305.1 of Bacteroidales bacterium. Classification (GTDB taxonomy): domain Bacteria; phylum Bacteroidota; class Bacteroidia; order Bacteroidales; family 4484-276; genus JBKHBQ01. Next base: position 294 of record JBKHBQ010000031.1, on the reverse strand, counting down.
GATTTCGGTAAGTGAATTTAAAAAAGACCCCGCCGGATACCGCAAATCTATCGATGGGCTCACAGAATAAGTACTTCCTTTACCTGTGATGAAATAGGGGTTCACGATTTGGGTTTCAGGATTTTATCCGGGAACTTCATCCTCAAGGATTTGTAATACCCTTAATTCGGTATCATCGAGATATTCCACCTCCTGCTTGCTGAAGTTTTTCGTGTCAGGCTTCTTTGGCCTGAAATCATCCGTTGAGATGAGTGCGAGTACAGCCGGGTGAATATAATACTGTTCAGCGATGGC
>JBKHBQ010000311.1:0-4394 GCA_046542305.1 Bacteroidales bacterium | reverse complement strand
AGTGAATCAGCGTTTGGCCGGGTTGCAGGTTTTCAAGAATAAAATTCGCCATGGTGGCGTCTTTGATGGCCTGTGCTTTAGGCAGGTTGTCGTTGGCGTGACGCATGTCGCCCATCATGGCGAGCATGCCTTTATAGCCCGGCAATTCGGCATCGTAAAGCACCGGAAGCGGGGCGATATAGGCCTGAGCCGTTGCAGGCAAGCTGTCGAGGGCTTCAAATCCCTGCTGGTGTACCATCGAGGCATACCGGCGCGGGATGTTGGTGGCAACAAATTTCAGGTTGTGTGCCCTGGCAAACTCAACCAGCGGCTTATAATCGGTCTGGTAATTATTCCAGAGTTTTGCTTCGTTTTCGAAATTTCTTTCACGGATAAGGCCAGTGGTATATTCATCCAGCAAAAGCTGATTGTCGGCTTCGAACATCTCGGCTCCCAGCACAATGTTACCATCTTTCTCATCGTAAAGGCTGCCGGTAAGTTCCAGTTGCAGCCAGTGTCCGATGGGATTGTTGTGCAACTCGCCAAATAGCACCACATCGGCCTGGGCAGCATCCTTTAACAGGTGCTTGTATTTTGCTTCCTTTCCTTTCTTGTCGAAGAGATTATAAGCCGGCATCCCTGTCTTCATAGCGGTGGCCGAAATAAAAATTAATGTTAGCAGCAGGTAGTTTATTTTTTTCATTTGTTTTGATTTTTTTCCTTTAAATTGAATTTTTCCCTGATCCTGTTGTTGATAGGATTTGCATTGCCGCTATCGTCGATGTTTACGAACAGCATTTTAGTGCTGCAGACGAGTTCCTCGCTGCCATCGCAAAATTTAAAGCGGCGGGCTTCGATTTCAAGTGCGATGGAGGTATTTCCCATGCGTGCCACACGTCCGTATATGCGAATGTGGTCGTTTACTTTTACAGCTTCCTTAAACAAAACTTCATCCATTTTCAGCGTCACCATATTTGGCGAGCAAGCTTCCTCGGCTGCCATGGTGCCTCCGGCTTCATCGAGCCAGGCCAGCATGGTGCCACCGAACAGATTGTTGTTCACACCAATGTCGCTGGTTTTGCAGATTTTTGTAGAAATCAGTCGCATAGCTGAAGATATTACGGATTAAACAGCAAACCTGATATTTTGTTGCCGGCTGTCATTTCTTCAGTTCTTCGGCCTGAAACATGAATGGGAGCAGGTTTACGATTCCGTTGGTGGCATACACCTTTCCGGTATGGCCCTTCATGATCACGCGCATGGGTTTGCGCTGCCGGTTTTCGGTTTCGGCCATCACCTGACGGCACGAACCACATGGTGCCACCGGATGGGTAATCTCAAACTCCTCTGCCCGTGCGGTAATCGCAATAGCTTCCACCGCTTCACCGGGGAAATGTGATGAGGCATGAAACAATGCCACCCTTTCGGCGCAAAGCCCCGAAGGATAAGCTACATTTTCCTGGTTGCTGCCGGTGATGATCTGCCCGTTGCTGAGCCGTAATGCCGCGCCTACAAAAAACTTCGAATAGGGCGCATACGCATTTTCGGTAAAACGGACGGCGTGTTCTATCAATTCGCGGTCGGAAGCGGGAAGGGCCTCCGCTGAGGGATATTCTTCAAATCGTGAAATATATTCCAGGTTTTCCATGTACACACTAGGTTGTTGCAGGCGAAGGTACGAATTAATTTTTGGATGATGGTGAATAAGGGCATTTCAACTTTTTCCTCCCGTGATGATGCTGTACTTTGTGCGATGGCAATCGCGTTTCTCCTTCCATCAAAAAAAACTCCGGGAACCCTTTTTACGCAGGATTCCCGGAGTTCGGCATTTTGCCGGATATCTTTTTTAATGTATCGATGCTTTTTTTAGTTTGCCATCAAGAATGGCTGTATAAGCTTCCATTTCTTCGATCAGGCTGAGGGCTTTTGCCACCTCGGGATCGGACCTGAGGCTGGCTTTTACTTTTCCTTTCTGAAAATAATAGCGCGAGGTAATTTCGATTTTGAGAATTTCGCTTATTTCATCACGGTGGGTTTGCAGGTCTTCGTCCTTGTTGTGCATGAGTTTCTTTTCCAGCATCTCCAGTTCGGCTTGTATTTCCGCGAGATATTCTTCCTTGTCTGTGACTTCCCTTAATTGTTCAAGCATTTTTTCGCTGGCCGTGGTGTATTCAAAATCGCGGGTGTTCACGTAATCCGTAAAATCACCGTAGATTTCATCTGTAATTTCAAATTCATCCGGTTGCGGAATCGATTCATGTTCACGCTCAAATTTGGTGGCATAATCGAAAATGATGAAATCAGTAAGCAGCGACATGGCGATTGGGCTCAGCATTTCAGGATCGTAAAGAATATCGGGTTCGATGCCGCCGCCGTCATATACCTTGCGGCCGTTCTTGGTTTTGAATTCCGAGATCAGCGAGTCGGGCACACGATGTACATGTCCTTCCTCATCCTTGTGCGAATAGTCGATGGCCTGGATGCATCTGCCACTGGGGATGTAATATTTTGCCACGGTCACTTTCACTTTCGAGTCGTAGCTGAGCGGCAGCACGTTTTGTACAAGTCCTTTTCCATAGGTGCGCTGCCCCAGAATAACCCCGCGATCGATATCCTGTACGGCGCCGGCTACAATTTCTGATGCCGAAGCCGATCCGATATCCACCAGCACCACCAGCGGAATTTCGGTATCCACCGGCTTTGAAGTGGTGTAATACGATTTGTTGCGGCTGCTTTCCTTGCCCTTGGTGCTCACCACCAGTTCGCCTTTATCGGTAAAAATATTTACAATGTCCACGGCTTCATTCAGGAGTCCGCCGCCATTTCCCCGCAGATCGAGGATCAGGCCTTTCAGTTCGTTGTTGTCTTTCAGTTCAACAAATGATTTTTTTACTTCCCGCGCCGCATTGGTTGTGAATCCCGACAGCTTGATGTAGCCGATATGTTCGGTGAGCATACCATAGTAGGGGATGTTGTCGATAATGATATTCTCACGTTTCAGCTCGATGAGCATTGGTTTGGGTTCTCCTTCGCGCTCGATGAGCAGGCTTACGGTAGTCCCCGGTTCGCCTTTCAGCGCCTGGCTTACCTCATCCGAATTCTTTCCTTTAGCCGACTGCCCGTCTACTTCCAGAAGCTTGTCGCCTGCTTTCAGTCCGCTGGTGTGGGCCGGGAAATTCTCATAGGGTTCCGAAATCACCACGTAGCCGTCCTGCTTGTGGATCAGTGCGCCGATGCCGCCATACTGTCCTGTGGTCATCAGGCGGTAATCCTCAATTTCAGACTCGGGTATGTAATTGGTAAACGGGTCGAGCGATTCCAGCATGGCGTCGATGCCGGTTTTCATCAGCTCTCCCGGGCTGATATTGTCTACATAGTTCAGGTCGAGCTGTTTGTAAAGTTCGCTGAAGATGTCGAGATTTTTTGAGATCTCGAAATCGTTGTTCTTTTCCTGTGCCGAAAGCTGCAGGCTGAAAAGGGGAATCAGCGCGATCACGAGGATCATACGCAGCTTTAGCTTCAATTGATGTATGTTATTCATAATGTAGTGAGTTGTTTTCCGATTTTATTTCCTGAATTAAACGATCGATGATACGGATTATTTTGGGTTCCAAATGCTGATATCCGGGCATTTTCTTTCCGGTGTATATCAAAGCAAGTGCCAGATTTGTGTTTTGTTTTTGCAGGTGGTCGAGCAGCGGCGATTTTTGCCGTCGGTATGCTTCGCGCACCAGCCGCTTGATCCGGTTGCGTTCAACGGCTTTTTTAAAATTGCGCTTGCTCACCGAAATCATTACCTGACAGGGATAACCTTTGGGAAAGATTTCGCTTTCACCCGCCTGAAGGGCTACCACCCGGAAAGGAAATTCGAAAAAGGATTTTCCTTCCCCAAACAGCCTGTCCATGATTTTGCGGCTGCATAAGCGTTCGTTCTTTCCGAATGACTGTGCTGACATGGATAAAAAAAATGTTCTGGCAAAGTGCTTACCAAAACATTTTTCTGAATTTTGTTAATGCGTTAAAAAATGTTAAAGCCTACACCTTTTGCCCTGCCTTTTTCATTACTTTTTCAAAATACTGATCGATAGCCATGGTCATCGACGGGGCTGTTTTTGTGGGTGCATTTACGTCGAGCCGGAAGCCTGCATCCTTAACCGCCTTGGCCGTAGTAGGGCCAAATACGCCGATTTTTTTATCGCCCTGATGGTAATCAGGAAAATTTTTGGTAAGCGATTTCACCCCCGAAGGACTGAAAAAGATCATCATATCATACTTGCCGATGTCGAGGTTGGACAGGTCGCTGGCCAGTGTGCGGTAAATCACAGCTTTGCTGTAGGCAATTTTGTTGTCTTCCAGCAGCCTGGGCAAAGATTGCTTGTGGATGTCCGAACAGGGCAGCAGGAATTTTTCATCCT
>JBKHBQ010000310.1:0-4444 GCA_046542305.1 Bacteroidales bacterium | reverse complement strand
AAATTGAGAAAAAATACTATTTTTACACTTCAAATTTTCAACAAAAAACAGGAACAGTTTTATGTCAGGACATAGTAAATGGTCAACGATTAAGCGGAAGAAAGGCGCGTTGGACGCCAGGCGATCGAAGATATTTTCGAAGATCATTAAGGAGATTACGGTAGCAGTTAAGGAAAGCGGCCCTGATCCTGAAGGCAACCCGCGGCTCAGAATGGCCATTGCCAATGCCAAAGGTGCCAGCATGCCCAAAGACAATATCGAACGCGCAATCAGCAAAGGCAAGGAAAAGGACGCTGCATCCTTTATTGAACAAACCTTCGAAGGATACCTGCCCAATGGCGTTGCCGTGGTGATCGAATGTACCACCGACAACCAGCAACGCACCGTGAGCAGTGTGCGCGCGATTTTTAATAAATACGGCGGAAACCTCGGAACAACAGGTTCGCTCAGTTTTATTTTCGACCGCAAAGGCGTTTTTTCCATTCCGAAAAATGATGATATGGATATGGATGAATTCGAGCTGGAAGTGATCGATGCCGGTGCCGAAGATATCGAGGAAGAAGACGGCCTGATCACCCTTACCACTTCGATGGAAGATTTTGGCAGGATGCAGAAAAAACTCGAAGAATTGGGCATAGAACCCGAAAATGCCGAACTGCAGCGTATTCCGCACGAAACCGTAAAACTTGATCCGGAAAACACGAAGAAAATATTAAAAGTCATCGACACCTTCGAAGACGACGATGACGTGCAAAAAGTTTTTCATAACCTCGAGATTACCGATGAAGCCATGGCAGAGTTGTAAGTAATCCTCCAAAAAGTTGTATTTCGGGCCGGTGTAACAGCCGGCTTTTTTTATGCCCTCTAACCAGGTGCTTAGAAACTAAAAGCACATTTTCAAGCAATTACAATTTTTAAAACTTATCAACAGCGACAAGCCGGGGCAGGCATTTTCGTTATTTTTGTCCATCATTTTATTTACGCCACACACAGCATAAGCATTTCAGATATGTACCTGATCTTCGATACCGAAACCACCGGGTTGCCGCGCGATTATAACGCCCCGCTCACCGATTTCAACAACTGGCCGCGCTTGGTGCAAATTGCATGGCAATTGCACAGCTACGACGGCGAACTGATGGAAGCCAAAAATTTTATCATCAAACCCGACGGATTTACCATTCCCTTTAACTCCGAAAGTGTTCATGGCATTTCCACGGCCATGGCTGAAAAATACGGCCGCAACATCAACGAAGTACTGAAGGAATTTGCCGCCGCCCTTGAAAAAACAACCCATATATCCGGCCATAATGTTGATTTCGACTTGAAGATTGCCGGTTCGGAGTTTTTAAGGAATGAACACCATAATGCGGTACAAGGCAAAATAATCGTGGATTCGATGATCGAATCGACCGGTTACTGCGAACTGCCTGGCGGCCGTGGAGGTGGTTTTAAATATCCCAGCCTGTCGGAATTGCACCAAAAGCTTTTCGGGCAAACGTTCATGGAAGCCCACAATGCCGTCGCCGACGTGGTGGCCACAGCCCGCTGTTTTTTGGAATTGATTCGCCTTGGTGTGCTAGGCGAAAAGCAACTAAGGCTGAAGAAGGAGGTGATCGGCACGCTGATCGCGAAATACACCTCTCCCATCCAAGCCATCGAACTGGATGTGATATCCAACCTAGAGCTGAGCGAAAAACTGGCCAGGGAGGCAGCCCGGCAGGAAGCCGCAGCGGCAAAGGATTTCAGTAAGGAAACCACGGTTACCGCACCGTTTACTCATCTGCACGTACACTCCTATTTTTCGGTGTTAAGCGCCTCGTCGAGCCTCGAATCACTTATCGGCAAAGCTACTGAACTGGGGATGAAAGCCATAGCGCTTACCGATTTGGGAAACCTGTTCGGAGCCTTTAATTTTATTCAGCTTGCCAACAAAAACAATATTAAACCTATTGTCGGCTGCGAATTGTACCTTGTAGAAGACCGCAGGAAGCTCAAGTTCACCAAGGACAATCCCGACCGCAAGCACCAGCAGGTATTCCTGGCCAAAAACCTCAGCGGATACCGAAACCTTTCCAGGCTTAGCTCCACGGGCTGGATCGAAGGGAATTATGCAGGATTTCCACGCATCGACAGGGAAGTGCTCGTTAAATATAAAGACGACCTGATCACCACCACCGGATGGATCTATTCGGAGGTGAACGATCTGATCCTGAATGTAGGCGAGCAACAGGCCGAAGAAGCGTTTGTGTGGTGGAAGGAACAGTTTGGGGATGATTTTTATGTGCAGCTTAACCGGCACGGACTTCAGGAAGAAGTCAGGACCAACCAGATATTGCTTCAGTTTGCCCGAAAATATGATGTAAAAGTGATCGCCGCCAACAATGTTTATTATGTGGATCAGGAAGACCACGACATCCACGACAGTTTGCTTTGCATCCGAGACAACGAATACCAGTCGACGCCCATCGGGCGCGGCCGCAACAAGCGTTTCGGGTATCCCCAGAAGGAATTTTACCTGAAATCGCACGAGGAAATGGAACAGGAATTTGCGGACATTCCCGAGGCCATTTCCAACACGCAGGAAATCGTGGATAAGGTGGAGCCCTTCAGCCTGAAGCGTAAACCCATGATGCCGGATTTCGAGATGCCCGAAGGATTTGAAGATGCCGACGATTACCTGCGACACCTCACTTACGAAGGCGCCAAAACCCGCTATGATGAAATCACTGATGAAATCCGCGAACGTATCGACTTCGAGCTGGCCACCATTAAAAAGATGGGGTACCCGGGCTACTTTCTTATCGTACAGGATTTCCTGCACGAAGCCCGCAAAATGGGCGTTTGGGTAGGCCCGGGCCGCGGTTCGGCAGCCGGCTCGGTGGCAGCTTATTGCCTGCGCATCACCGATGTTGATCCCATCGAATACGACCTGCTGTTCGAGCGTTTCCTAAATCCCGACCGCATCTCACTGCCCGATATCGACATCGATTTCGACGAGGACGGCCGCGACCGAATTCTGAAATGGGTGGTAAACAAATATGGCCAATCCCGTGTGGCTCATATCATAACTTTTGGCAAAATGGCCCCGAAAATGGCCATCCGCGATGTGGCCCGCGTAAAACAGCTCCCGCTCTCGGAAGCCAACCGCCTGGCCAAGCTTATTCCAATCAAGCCGGGCATCGATTTCAAGGGCGCTTACAAGGAAGCGCCGGAATTGCTGAAAGAAAAAGAAAATGCCCAGGATCCGCTGATAAAAACAACACTGCTAAGTGCCGAAAAACTTGAAGGCACCGTGCGCAATGTTGGCACCCACGCCTGCGGCATCATCATCAGCAAAGAAGATCTGATCGATCATATCCCCGTAAGTACGGCAAAGGATGCCGAACTGCTGGTGACGCAGTTCGACGGTAATCATATCGAAGATGCCGGTATGCTCAAAATGGACTTCCTGGGACTGAAAACGCTGTCGATTATCAAGGATGCGGTGGAAAATGTCAGGAAATCCCGAAACATCGATATCGACATCAACAACATCCCCCACGACGACGAGGAAACTTTCAAACTATACAGCCGCGGCGACACCACCGGGATCTTCCAGTTCGAATCGGAGGGCATGAAGAAAAACCTCCGGCAACTCAAACCCAACCGCTTCGAGGATCTCATCGCCATGAACGCCCTTTACCGGCCGGGGCCCATGGAGTACATCCCCAATTACATCCGGCGCAAGCACGGCAAAGAACCGGTGGAATACGACATCGAAGACATGAAGGAATACCTTGAGGAAACCTACGGCATTACCGTATATCAGGAGCAGGTGATGCGGCTGTCGCAAAAACTCGCCGGCTTTACCCGCGGGGAAGCCGACACCCTCCGCAAGGCCATGGGAAAGAAAAAAATCGACATGATCAACAAGCTGAAGCCGAAGTTTATTGAAGGCGCCAGCTCCAAGGGCTACGATTCGAAAGTACTGAACAAGGTTTGGGAAGACTGGAAAAAATTCGCTGAGTATGCCTTCAATAAATCGCACTCCACTTGCTACGCCTACGTTTCGTACCGGATGGCATTTCTCAAGGCGCATTATCCGGCCGAGTTCATGGCTGCACTGCTGAGCCGCAACCTGAGCGACATCAGCAAAATCACCTTCTTCATCGATGAAACCAAGCGCATGGGCATCAACGTGCTGCGGCCCGATGTAAATGAATCCGAGCTGACCTTCATCGTAAACAAGGAAGGAGATATCCGCTTTGGCATGGCCGCCATCAAGGGGCTGGGAAGCTCTGTGGCCGAAGCCATCATTGCCGAAAGGAAGGAAAACGGCCCCTTCAGGAGCATTTTCGATTTTGCCAAACGCATCAACCTGCGTACGGTGAACAAACGCAGCTTCGAGGCGCTGGCTATGGCAGGAGCTTTCGATTCGTTCGAAAACACCCACCGGGCGCAG
>JBKHBQ010000309.1:0-4451 GCA_046542305.1 Bacteroidales bacterium | reverse complement strand
ATTGATGTACCCGCTCAGCAGTGATCTTGCATTTGCGATTAGCAGATTAATGCTTTTTACTTCATTGCTTTGCAGATATTTTTCATCGAAGGATGCATTTCGTCCCATCCTGTAGGCCCTCCAACCTCCCGGATCATTGAAACTGTTTAATTTTCCTTTCATTCATTTGATGATCAATTCATCTCTGATATTCATTTATATTAAAATTATTCATACTGAACAATTAACTATTAACCAGTAACGATTAATTTAACTCTCCACCCATCCCGGTTTCCGCTTGTTCAGAAATGCTGCCATGCCTTCCTGGCCTTCCTCCGACATGCGGATATCGGCGATCATGCGCGCGGTGTACTCGATGGCTTCATCCAGGCTGAGTTTGTTGGAAATATCGTAGATCAGGTTTTTGCAGTGTGTCATGGACCTGGGGCCGCTTGTACGCAGCAGGTCCACCACCGAATTGAGGTACTCCTGAAGTTGCGGCCCGGGCAGTGATTTGTTTACCAGCCTGTGGTGCTCGGCCTCGGGACCATTGAATCGCTTGCCGGTGAGCATCAGTTCCCTCGAACCGTATTCTCCCACACGTTTGGTTACATAAGGCGAAATACATGCAGGTACGATCCCGATCTTCACTTCGCTGAGCGAGAACACCGTGTTTTCATCCGCATAAGCAAAATCACATGCTGCAAGAAGCCCGTTGGCTCCGCCGATGGCAGCGCCATGCACTACCGCGATGGTAGGTTTGCTGCAGGTGTAGATGGCATAAAAGCACTTCGAGAGGTTCAGGCTTTCATGGTAATTCTGCTCATAGGTGTAATCGGCCACGCCACGCATCCAGTTGAGGTCGGCGCCGGCACAGAAGGATTTTCCGCGTCCGCGCAGCATTACAATCCTCACCTCATCCATGCCGTTGATCTCGTTGAAAAGATCGAGCAGCTCGGCGATCATCACCTCGTTGAAGGCATTGTGGATTTGCGGCCGGTTAAGCCAGATGATGCCGAGATCGCCGTTGATTTCAAATTCGATGGTCTGGTATTGCTTCATGTTATTTTGTTAAAAAGAAAAAACCTAACAGATTTGCAGAACCTGTTAGGTTTACTTCGTTAATTCTCATACAATTTCGAGTTGTCGACAAAGATCAGATAATCCTTAATTTTGCCGTCCTTAATTTTAAAGGTGTTGGAAAACCAGCAGGGATAGGTGGTGCCATCCAGCCGGGTGTAAATAACCCGGCCATTCATCACATACCCTTCGGGTACTTCCCACACCTCCATTTTGTCGTGGCTTATGCCCTTGATGCTTTTGAAAAACCCCTCCAGGAACGGGCGGATATTTTCCCTGCCCCTGATCTCGGGTATGTTAGAAAACCTGAATACTGCATCACGGGTCATCATATCAGTCAGTGCGTTTGCATCGCTGTTGTCTATTGCTTCGAATACATTTTGAATGAACTTATCCTTTGTCATTTTTACATTGAATTTTTGTTGAACATTTATTCCCTGAGGATGCTGAAACGGGATACGTCCAGCACCATGTCTTTGCTGAGGATTTTGCAGAGGTAAATCCCCGGTTGGTATTCAACAGTATTTAAAAGGATAGGTTCACCCTTGTATATGAGTTCATCCATCACAAATCCTGACATGGAGTAGACCTGAACGGTATATTGTTTGCCTTCAGCTTTGCTGATCTCGATGGTGATCTGATCTAATGCAGGGTTGGGATATATTTTGAGCCGGTTTGGTTGCACATAGGGCTTATCGCTGGTGCCGGTCCAGATCAGCCATTCGTCGAAGAGCACCTGGAGCGAATCAATGGGTTCCACACCATAGGGCGTGGAGGGTACCAGCAGGTCGCACCAGTAGGTGCCCGCCGGGTCATCAGGCCGCCATACCCGCACGAATGCCGAGAGTGACGAAACGCCTTCGTTCAGGCAGCGGGTGTCGGCGCCCGGCACATTGGCGCCCTGCAACGACGCCATGAGCTTTTCGGCCAGCGTGCCCGGGGTATTCAGAAAGCGTGCTTCCATAGAATCCAGGATGTGCTGACCCAGCAGAATATTGCCCTGGATCGCATAATTGGGGCCGGTAATGTGGTCCTTGTAATCATTGCAATTCGCGCCCGTATGTGCTGCACTGCGGGCGCCGGTTCCAACAGGCTCGAAATCTACCACCCCGTACTGACGGATGGTGGGATTGTTTTGCACGTCGTTGGCCACCAGCCAGTCGATGATCTCCTCAGGCGAAAGCCATTCAAGCATCCTGTTGCGGGCATTTTGCTGGTTGGTCGAGTTCCAGTAGGCCTGGGTATGTATGCCGCCCCGGTTGGGAATGATGTCGTTGATGATCAGCACCCCGGTGGGGATGGCATTCTCGTCGATGCAGGAAGCCCCTGCTCCGCCAATTTCGCCGGTGAGGGTATCGACGGCAATAATGGAAAAGGTATCTTGCGCACTAATTTGAAGTGAAGAAAGCAAAATCAATAAATATAGTAGCGATTTTTTCATATTTCTTTTTGTATTGTAAACCGGTATTCATTTCATTCACCCGGATCGAAGTTTGCTATTTTTTTTAGTTAATTAGTGTAAAATTGAACGAAAAACTGTTTTACATCCTGAACACCCCGAACTGACTTTTCTCAAACTTTTTATTCAGTGAGGCTGCAATTCCCATGGCCAGGATCTTGCGCGTGTCAACCGGATCGATGATGCCGTCGTCCCAGATGCGTGCCGTTGAATAATAGGCCGATCCTTCTTCGGCATATTTGGCCAGGATCTTTTCACGCAATGCCTCCCGTTCTTTGCCATCCATCTTTTCGCCGCGGGCCTTCAACTGGTCTTCTTTAACCTGGATGAGCACCTGGGCTGCCTGTTCGCCGCCCATCACCGATATCTTGGCATTGGGCCACATCATCAACAGCCTCGGATCGTATGCCCGCCCTGCCATGGCATAATTGCCGGCGCCGAACGATCCGCCGAACACCACGGTAAATTTGGGCACTTCGGCGTTGGCTGTGGCATGAACGAATTTCGCGCCGTCGCGTGCGATGCCGCCGCGCTCGTATTCCTTGCCCACGATAAAACCGGTGATATTTTGCAGGTAAACCAGCGGGATGTTCCGCATGGCGCAGAGTTCGATGAAGTGTGCACCCTTTAGGGAGGACTCGGAGAAAAGCACCCCGTTGTTGGCGATGATACCTGCAGGAAATCCCATGATATTGGCAAATCCTGTGATGAGGGTGGGGGCGTAGCGTGCCTTGAATTCCTGGAAGCGGCTTCCGTCGGCAATGCGGGCGATGATTTCCTTGCTGTCGACCGGCTTGCGCAGATCGGTGGGTGCAATGCCGTAAAGGTCGTCAGGATCGTAATACGGGTTTTCTACCGGCGAAAGATCCAGCACCTGTTTTTCTTTGTGTTCGAGTGTCTGAAAAATATTGCGACAGATCTGCACCGCGTGCCTGTCGTTTTCGGCATAGTGGTCGGCCACCCCCGATATAGCCGTATGTACATCGGCGCCGCCCAGTTCTTCGGCCGACACTTCCTCGCCGGTGGCAGCCTTCACGAGCGGAGGCCCGCCGATGAAAATGGTGCCCTGTTTCTTAACGATGATGGTTTCGTCGCTCATGGCCGGAACGTAGGCTCCGCCTGCTGTGCACGAACCCATGACGATTGCGATCTGCGGGACGCCCAGGGCCGAGAGCCGCGACTGGTTATAGAAAAACCTGCCGAAATCGAAGCGGTCGGCGAAAACCTTCGATTGTTCCGGAAGGAAGATGCCTCCGGAGTCGACCATGTATACGGTAGGCAGGTGGTTTTCGATGGCGATCTGCTGGGCGCGCACATGTTTCTTGATGGTTTCGGCTACATAGGTTCCGCCTTTCACGGTGGCGTCGTTGGCCACGATCATGGCCTCCCGGCCGTGGATCACGCCGATGCCTGTGATGATGCCTGCCGAGGGAAACTGGCCGTCGTGCAGGCCCCAGGCAGCCAGCGACGAGAGTTCCAGGAAAGGCGTATTCGGATCGATGAGCAGGTCGATGCGTTCGCGGGCCAGCAGCTTTCCGCGTTTTTTATGGCGTTCGACGGAAGAGGGCGATCCTCCTTTTCGTACTTCACGAATACGTTCGCGATAGGTGCGGAGCAATTCCAGGTAATCCGCCTTGTTCTTTTTGAACTCCGGTGAGGCCGGGTCTATTTTGGATTCCAGTCTATACAAGATCTTTGATTTTTGGTGATACTGTTAATTGATTAACAATCAAAAATATGCGAATGGTAAAAATAGCAAGTTTGGCTGATATTGCAAACCAGCTGTGGGTTTTTAACAAAAATTATGGGGGTTGGGTGAAGGATTGTGATGGTTGTGGTGGTTGTGATGGTTGTGATGGTTATGATGGTTATGATTGTTGTGATTGTTGTGGTAGTTGTAATTGTTCCTTCAACTCCGTGAATTTACGCAGGT
>JBKHBQ010000030.1:0-22795 GCA_046542305.1 Bacteroidales bacterium | reverse complement strand
TCCGGTAGCGCTTTGGGCTTCCGCTTTCCTGGAGCATCCTGTTCACTTCCGGCAGCAATCCGGCAATGGCCTCGCCATAGGTGAACAGGTCGCCGTCGTTGTTGATGAAAACCGGAATGCCGAATTTTTCTTCGAGCATCGGGCCCAATGCTACGCCGCCCCTGAACAAAGGAAGATTTTCCAGGTCGCCGATGATGCCCAACTGGTATTCGGCCGGTCCGGGAAACGCAAAACTGATGGCTACCGGCTCCTGATCGAGCTTTTCTTTCACATCTTCCAACCCCTTGATAATCCGGTTGAGCAATTCCACCAGGTGGGTTGCTCCGGCTGGCAGGGTTATCGGTTCAACTACTTCTTCGCCGCCGCGGATGGCCGAAAACACGAGGTTCGTCCCGCCGGCATCCAGCGTCATCACAATGCGTTTATCTTCCTTCAGGTTCATATCTGCAGTATTTATTTATTACCAAATCAACAAAAATAGGAAAGAATTTACAGAATTCTCTCAAATACCTGATATATATCCGCTGTTCTATGCGTCACCGGATGATATTTCAATTCCTTTAGTGCGCCTCCAGCCAGTTATTGCCTGTATTCATATCCACCACCACCGGCACTTTCATGGGGATGGCATTTTTCATATTTTCCTCAACCAGCGGCTTCAGGATATCCAACTCCTCTTTATGCGCATCAAACACGAGTTCATCATGCACCTGCAGGATCATCTTCGATTTCAGGTTTTGTTTTTTCATGGCATCATAGATGCGGATCATGGCGATTTTGATCATGTCGGCAGATGATCCCTGGATGGGAGCGTTGATGGCATTTCGCTCGGCAAAACCGCGCACGGTGGTATTGCCCGAATTAATATCCCGCAGATAGCGGCGCCGGCCCATCATGGTTTCGACATAGCCGTGCTGTTTGGCAAAGCGGATGGTGTTTTCCATATATTTCTGCAAACCGGAATACTGGTGGAAATACTGATCGATAATGTCGCGGGCCTCTCCTCTGGGGATGTTGAGCCGCTCCGACAGCCCAAAAGCTGAAATGCCATACACGATCCCAAAGTTTACAGTTTTGGCGTTTCGCCGCATTTCCGGTGTCACCGCATCAAGTTCAGTATTATAAATCTTTGCTGCTGTGGCCGTGTGGATGTCGATGCCGTTGATGAAGGCGTCCATCAGTCCCTCATCTTTACTTAATTCTGCAATGATGCGCAATTCGATCTGCGAATAATCGGCAGCCAGCAACGTATATTCATCGTTGCGCGGCACGAAAGCTTTCCTTATTTCGCGGCCCTTTTCGGTGCGGATGGGAATATTCTGAAGGTTGGGATTGGTGGAGCTGAGCCTGCCCGTGGCTGCCACCGCCTGGTTGTAATTCGTGTGGATCCGCCCGTCACGCGGATTAATGAGCAGCGGGAGCGAATCTACATAGGTCGATTTCAATTTGGTGAGCGAGCGGTAATCGAGGATTTTTGAAACGATCGGGTGCTTTTGTTCCAGCTTTGCCAGCACATCCTCACTGGTGGAATACTGCCTGGTCTTTGTACGTTTGGGCTTTTCGGTAATGCATAGTTTTTCGAACAGAATAACCCCAAGTTGTTTCGGAGACCCGATGTTGAAAACCTCTTCGGCCATGTCGTGAATTTCTTTTTCCACGGTGGCAATTTCATTCCCCAATTGCTCCGAGAATGATTTCAGCGCTTCCGTGTCGATTTTCACCCCGGAAGCTTCCATATCGGCCAGTACGGGCATCAGTGGCACTTCGATTTCATCAAAGAGTTTACGCACCTTGAATTCGTCAAGTTGCGGTTCGAGTTTTTGCCGCAGTTGCAGGGTGATGTCTGCATCTTCAGCGGCATAATCTACCAGGGCCGAAAGTTTTGTGCGCTGCACCTGCCGGAGCGGAAGTTGTTTGCCGGCCTTTTTTTCGGTAAGTTCATCATAACTGATGCACTTGTACCGCAGGTAGTGACCGGCCAGGAAATCCATACCGTGCCGCTGGTCAGGCTCGATAAGGTAATGCGCCAGCATGGTGTCGAAGAGTTTGCCCTTTACTTCCACATCGTACCATTTCAGCACGGAAATATCGTACTTTAGGTTTTGCCCGGTTTTCTCGATGGTTTCGTCCTCAAAAACATCTTTGAATTCATTGACGAGCTTCTGACTTTCGTCATAATTTTCGGGCAGTGAAAGAAAAAATGCCTCACGGGGACGCAGGGCAAACGACAGCCCTATCAGTTCGCAGTTGTTGGCATCGGTGCCGGTAGTTTCGGTGTCGAAGCAGAAATACTTTTTACTGCGGATATCCTTGATGAGTTGGCTGCGCTGTTCCGGTGTTTCGAGCAGCATATACCTGTGTTTGGTGGTTGCGATGGTGGCAAGCGTCTCCACCTCCACACCGGCCTGGCTGAAAAGGTCTTCCTGGACTTCGGCTTCTTTGGCGGCTTTTGCCGATCCTTCCGATTTAAAATAATCGAAAATGCGTGCGGCATAGGTTTTAAACTCCAGTTCAAGAAACAGCTCTTTCAACATTTCAAAATCCGGTGCAGATAGTTTCAGTTTTTCAGCCTCAAATTCGATGGGAACGTCCAGTTCGATGGTGGCAAGCTGCTTCGATTCGAGGGCCTGGGCTGCGTATTGCTTCACATTCCCGGCCATTTTACCTTTAAGCTCATGGGCATGTTCAATTACAGCCTCCACGCTGCCGTAGGTCTTTATCAACTCCTTTGCTCGCTTTTCGCCAATGCCTGGAATGCCTGGAATATTGTCGGAACTGTCTCCCCATAACCCGAGGATATCGATCACCTGTTCGGGGCGTTCCAAATCGTATTTTTTGCAAATTTCCTCCACACCCAGCACCTGGGCCTTGTTGCCCATATATGCGGGCTTGTACATGAAAATTTTTTCAGAAACCAATTGGCCGAAGTCCTTGTCGGGGGTCATCATATAGGTAGTAAAACCGGCCTTTTCAGCTTTTTTGGCCAATGTGCCTATCACGTCGTCAGCCTCATAGCCATCCACAAACAAGGCGGGAATATTAAACCCCTCGATGAGCCTGTAAATATAGGGGATGGCTGCAACGATGTCTTCAGGCATTTTCTGGCGGTTTGATTTGTATTCCACGAAGCCTTCGCTGCGAATGGTAGGTGCAAAGGTATCGAAGGCAATTCCCAGATGTGTGGGTTTTTCGTTGCGGATGATATCGAAGAGGGTATTCGAAAAACCCAGGATCGCCGAAGTGTTCAGCCCTTGTGAATTCACCTGCGGATTTTTGTTCAGCGCGTAATAGGCCCTGTAGATAAGTGCCATGGCATCCAGCAGGAAGAGTTTCTTTTTTTCAGACATACAAATTCAGGTTATTATTGTTGAGAAAAACAAAGGTAAGAAAGTTTGGGGTTTGTGGGGGGAGCATTACAATCCGACATAATTAGGCAATAGCTATATTCTTGCAAAAAAATAGTTTTGTTAAGTGAAGGTTTCGTCGAAATATTTTTACATGAAGAAAATCCTATTTCTGATTCTCCCATACCAGGTGTTGAATGATTGGCCCATATTCCAATACTTAATGAAAATCGTCGAATTGCTATTATTAATTTCAAATACTGATCCAGTATCCAAGATAATTGGTAGAATTTCTTCATCCCCTTGGTTGAGAACTTTAAGCTTTGAATTCAATTCCAATTCTAATATCCTGTGAAGAAATAAATTAATCATCTTTTCATCTTCTTCGTTTAATTTTTTCTCTCTGAGTTCTATAATATTTCCTGATATATCATCCACAACAGATTTGTTTTCAAAATTTTCAATACTGTTGGATGAAATTGTATCTATATACAACTGCCCCATTAACTCCTTCTTGTTGTTTCGAAATATCCAGATTTGTTCATGATGACCATTTCTTTTAGCAGATTCAAAGAAACTGACTTTTATAAAAAGTGAGTCATTAATATGAAAATTAGCTAATCCAACATTCTGTTCCTTAATATTTTGAAAACAAACTAATTCTGGGTCATCCTTTTTTAGTTGTTTATTACTGCTTTCGCAGGAATTCAAACTACAAATAATGGATAACAAAATGATGAAATGATTTAATTGGAATAGTTGCTTCATAGAACTTATTTTTTTCACCATTTTTTTGTTCTGGATCTTTCTTGACGATAGACCTGGAAGGTTTCTAAAACCTTCCAGGTCTTATAAAAACACACATTTGTAACAACTTTTAAATTATTGGTTTTCATCATTTAACCATTTGTCCATATCTTCCTGTGTGTAGTTTTTTTCTTTCCAGATTTTTGCTGCACTGTTTTTAGTACGATTGGCAAAAAAAGATGAAAGCTCCTTTTTAAGTGCACGTAAGTCCTCGTCAGATAAATTGTAAGAAAACATTTTAAGAAGTTCTCTTTGCAAGTTTGTTAATGATTCTGTTCGTTGTTCCATAATCGTGAAATTGGATTTTTATTCGAAGGTAAGCATTTCTTCAAAAATTGTACCCGTGTAATAATTTTGCTGATGTACTCATAGCCATCCGGTGAAATTCCCGCTTTAATCAACCACCAATGCTTATGTCTAGTAGCGTTTGTTAGAAAAAGGTCTTTATAAGAGGAATGAATACGACAAAGTAATGCAGCGAAACAAACCATCTTCGCCTTTGGCTCAGAATGAAACTATAGCAAATATTATGCTTTAGACCTGGAAGGTTTCTAAAACCTTCCAGGTCTATTATAATTTACCCCACCCGCTCAAACACCAGCGCCGTGCGGTTCGGCACATATACTTTCAGGTAAAACCGGCCTTCCTGCTCGTTGTAAAGGGTATGGTAATCCAGGTTGCCATCCACGCGGTTGTGCCCGCCGAATTCATGCGCATCTGAATTCAGGACGATCCGGTAGTTGCCGTCTTCGGGCACAAAAAATTCGTAATCGGGCAGCGACTGGTTGATGTGGAAATTAAACACGAAGGTCAGCCCCGCCTTTTCGAACACCAGGGTCTTGTTCCAGTCGTCGGATTTGATCAGGTCGCCATAGCCGGCATCGAGCACATTATGAGTTTTGATGAGGCTGATCATGGCCTTGTCCCAATCGGCCAGGTAATGGTATTTAAGTTCGGGATTGTCGCGCAGCGACCACTGGCGGCGGGCGTAGTGATAGCTCCAGTTGTTGCCTTCGCGCGGAAAATCCACCCACTCGGGATGGCCGAATTCATTGCCCATAAAATTCAGATAGGCCTGTCCGCCCAGCGTAATGGTTACCATGCGGATCATCTTGTGCAGGGCCATGCCGCGATCGATCACCAGGTTGGGATCGTCTTTGTGCATGTGGTAGTACATTTCCTTGTCCATCAGCCAAAAGGCGATGGTTTTGTCACCCACCAGCGCCTGGTCGTGCGATTCTGCATAAGCGATTGTGCCGACGTCGGGGCGGCGATCGGTGAGGGTGTACCAGATCTCGTCCATGTTCCAGTCTTCGTCCTTTTTTTCCTTGAGTGTCCTGATCCAGAAATCCGGGATACCCATTGCCAGCCTGTAGTCGAATCCGATCCCGCCCTCGTTGATGGGGCGGCACATGCCAGGCATGCCGCTCACATCTTCAGAAATCGAAACGGCATCTTTTTTTACCTGGTGGATGAGCGTATTGGCCAGTTGCAGGTATGTAACGGCATCCCATTCCACGCCATCGGTGAAGAATTTTTCGCGGCTGTCGAAGGCTGTAAACCCGTGGTGGTGGTATATCATGGAGGTAACGCCGTCGAAGCGGAACCCGTCGAAATGAAATTCCTTCAGCCAGTATTTCAGGTTCGACAACAGAAACTGCAATACTTCAGTTTTACCATAATTGAATAGCTTCGAATCCCAGGCCGAATGGTTGCCGCGATCGCCCGCATGCGTGTATTGATGGTCGGAGCCGTCGAATTCGTTAATGCCCTCGTGGATGTTTTTCACGGTGTGGGAGTGCACGATGTCCATGATCACGGCAATGCCCATGCTGT
Organism: Bacteroidales bacterium; assembly: GCA_046542305.1. GTDB lineage: Bacteria > Bacteroidota > Bacteroidia > Bacteroidales > 4484-276 > JBKHBQ01. The sequence goes on along the minus strand of JBKHBQ010000030.1, from coordinate 16,808 downwards.
GCGCCTTTTTGATCATGTGCTTCAGTTCCTCCGGTGTGCCAAAGCGGCTTGAGGGCGCAAAGAAATTCGACACGTGGTAGCCGAATGAGCCGTAATACGGATGTTCTGCGATTGCCATCACCTGAATGGCGTTGTACCCGGCATCTTTGATACGTGGCAGAATGCGTTCGGCAAAATCGGTGTAGCTGCCCACGTTGTAATCTTCGGTAGCCATACCCACATGGCACTCGTAGATCAAAAGATTGCCAATATCATCAATTTTAAAATCATCGCCCTGCCACGAAAACGGCTTTTCGGGCATCCACAACTGGGCGGTAAAATCCTTGTTATGTTCGTCCTGCACTACGCGGGTTATCCACGCGGGGATGCGTTCCTTCCAGCCGTTGGCGGCATGCACGAGCACCTTGAGTTTACTTCCGTGCACAAACCGGTCCTTGTATTCCTTTTCATCCAGAAAGATTTCCCAGATGCCGTTTTCCATGCGTTTCAGCGGATGAGAGCTGCGGTTCCAGTCGTTAAAATCGCCGATCAGAAACAGTTCGTAGGCGGCGGGCGCCCATTCGCGGTAAAACCAGCCCCCGGCGTTTTTGTCGTAATGAATGCCGAAAAAGTTGTAGGCATCGGCAAATTTCAGCAGACTGCCGGCCTGATCACTGATTTGTCTGAGACGGTTTTCATATCGCTGAAGGCGTGCTTCTATTTCATGTTCCACCGGCTCGAGCCAGGGATCGTTGGCCACCAGAGCGAGGCGCTTTTTATTTGGTTTATCAGTTTTCGGCATTGTTAGTAATTTAAAACATTTACACTTTTTTAATGTAATAATTGTTGTTACTGTTCAATTCCTTAAGTGAAATTGGCTTTATTTTTTAAGTCTTTCTATTTCGCTTATGATCTCCCTGATTACTTCTGGATTCATAATCACCTTCTTACCATTCATTTTAGACGAAAAAATATAAAATACCTTGCCACCGAATTCTTTCTCAAACTTTTCATGTGTTTTTTCCTGTAAACTTCTCTCTTTAAAAATTTGAGATAGTTGTATACCCTGATTTACTGGTTTAATTTGCAAACCAATGTAACTGCTTTGAATTTTAATAAAAAAATCCACATTATATAGCCTGTCCCACACATCGGGTGCGGGTTCAATTTTGCAGCCAAGCTCTTTCTCCAACTGTCCATATATGGTATTAATCTCTGTAACATAACCATCATAAGTTCTCTCAATTACAAGTTGTAACATGTAATCTATACAATCCTGTTCGGTAATGACCTGAATTTCAGATGAAATTACTTCCGTTATTTTCACATAAAGCTTCTTCCCAAGATCAATGATATGGTCTTTCGAACGGACTTTCGCAAAATAATATTCCCTCCACTCCTCCAGAGTTTTAGGTTCACATTTTCTGATATTTTCTGACGTTGCACCAACATTTCTTTTAAAATTGAGTTGGAATCGATTCATGGCACTGTTTAAAATCCATTCCTTAGCCATAGTGTTCAATTTATTTATTACTTGGTAATAGAGAACTGTTGCTAATGATGTATGTAGTTGTTCGCAAATAAAAATTTTTATTGTAACTGCTTTTTGTCCAGCACCAACGCTGAAAACTTTTCTTTAAGTTTAAAGGAAGTAGTTAAATCAGCCTCCACCAAACCTTCTTTGATTAAATGCGCATTTAAAAAGGTTTTGTTTTTTAAATACAAGTAACACATCAGATTGTTTTGAGCATCATACTTCTGTTCATCGAATTTTAAATAAACTTTCTGCCTCCTGGTCTTTTCGTACAAAAACTTTTTAGCTTCACCAGATTTCGATTTATTCTCTTTTATTCCAATTAGACGAATAACAAGATTATTGTTCAGCATTAGTAGCTCAGGACTAATGATTTCTTTTACAGTATAAAACTCTTCTCTTTGACCGCTGTTTTTGTCAATTTTCGAGCCATATTCTAGCTTTTTCGGGTCAACTTTTTTATCTAGTTTATGATGGTCAAAAAAGCGATATGGAAGTTCTTCAACTGCGATTTCAGAATTAATTCTGCTAGTATCTTCAGGGAAAACGTATGTTGTTCCGGTGATATCAGCCTGATTGATATTTAGTTTTTCTTTGGCAAGTTCAATAAATTCAGGGTTGATTTCATAACCTATGGAATTACGCTCCAAATTTCGGGCTGCCAGGGAAGTTGTTCCGCTCCCCATAAAAGGATCCAAAACCGTTTCCCCTTTAAACGCAAACATTTTAATAAGGCGTTTTGGCAATTCCTCCGGAAAAGTTGCAATATGACCTTCTTGTCTTGCACCACCAAAATTCCAATGGCCCGCAAAATACTCCCGCCATTCTTCTGTAGTTAATTTCGATTCCTCTTTTATTTCTTTACTGATTTTGTTTTTTGGTGTTCCTAACTTTTTAAAAATCAATATAAATTCATAATCTATCGAAAGAATTCCATTACGTGGAGTGGGAAAGCTGCCCATCAGCGAAGCACCACCTGTGGTATTGGTGGTTGTTTGCTTTTGCCAGATAATCGCTCCCATATAGTCAAAACCGGTACTTTCACAAAACTTAATAATTTCAGTTCTGATGGGAATTACTTTGTACCTGCCGTAGTAAACGGCTCTTGCAAATTGATCCCCTATGTTTATGCATAACCTACATCCATTATCAAGGACCCGATAACATTCATTCCACACCAGATTAAGATTATTGATATATGACTCATAGTTTTGATGGTAACCAATTTGATCGTCTACTCCATAATCCTTTAACTGCCAGTATGGAGGGGAAGTGATAATTAATTGAACAGACTCGTCACTGACCAGACTCATCTTTCTGCTATCTCCGGTTATTATTTTATGTATGGTTTTCAATGTATTTTTTGTACAAAGGTACCTAAAAATGTTTTCTGTACAGAAAGGATCGGATTCGTGTCTGATGCCGTATTTACTTTGTTACTGTAATCAATACCTCTCAGGCACCACTTCCGCCAGTACCATGGCCGAAACTGCCGGTACTTTTACCTGGTCATGTTTAAAGGTACGGTATCCGTTTTTGTTCAGTCCCTGTGCATTGAATACTTCTGTCCATTTGGCGAAGGGAAACCTGACGATCTGTTCTTTTTTGGAAGCATTGTAGATCACCACGATATTTTTCCAGCTGTCGCCGTTTGTGTAGTCCTTTAGGATGAATGCCACCACGCCGGGTGTGCCGGTTTCGATGAATCGGAGGTTTTTGCGGATATCTTCCGCGCTGCTCATCCTGAATGCCGGATGCTCCTGCCGCAGGGTGACAAGATCGCGATAGTAATCGAACACCTCCCGGTACTGATGTTTGCGCGACCAGTCGATTTGGTTGATGGAATCGGGTGAATCGTAGGAGTTCTCCACGCCTTGTTTGGTGCGTAGGAAATCCACACCGGCATGGAGGAAAGGCACGCCCTGCGAAGTCATCACGATGGTGTTTGCCAGCTTGTGCATGGCGATGAGCTCTTCTTCGGAGGCATTGGGGTTGGAGATTTTTAGTTTATCCAGCAGCGTGTGGTTGTCGTGGCAGGAAACATAGGTCATGGTTTGGAACGGCTCTGCCGCCCATGCCGTATCGGAATAGTTCACCTTTTCATAAACCACCTGCGGATGATTGATAGAGGCCGCCACACCGAATTTTACACTTTCTTCAAGATCGGGCGCTCCGCTCACAAAGCCTTTAGATTCGTGGTTGTTCCACGAGCCCTTGATGCCGTCGCGGACATCGTCGCTGAAGGCTGCAATGCTATCGAGGCGGCAGGTGTATTTTTTGAGTGCCTGCCGGTTTTCGGGCAGCGGACTTCCGGCTGCCGTCCAGCCTTCGCCATAAAGAAAAATAGTCGGATCGATGGCATGCAGTTCCTCGCTGATCATGTTCATGGTTTCGATGTCGTGAATGCCCATCAGGTCGAACCGGAAGCCATCCACGTGGTATTCGTTCACCCAGTGTTTCAGCGATTCGATCATGTATTTGCGCATCATCGGCCGTTCCGACGCGGTTTCGTTGCCGCATGCCGACGCATCCGAAAAGCTGCCGTCGTTGTTGTGGCGGTAATAATATCCCGGCACCATCAGGTTGAAATTCGAATTTGCGGTTTTACCGGTGTGGTTGTACACCACATCCATAATCACCCGGATGCCGGCATCGTGAAACGCTTTCACCATTTGCTTGAATTCCCTGATGCGGGTTTCGGGATTGTAGGGATTGGTGGAGAAGGAACCCTCGGGCACGTTGTAGTTTTCGGGATCATATCCCCAGTTGTAATCGTTTTCGTCGAGCCGTGTTTCATCGATGGAACGGAAATCGAAAGCCGGCAGGATATGCACATGGGTCACGCCCAGTTCCGTCAGATGATCCAGCCCGGTTTTTTGGCCTTCCGGGCTGCGGGTATCAGTTTCGGTAAGGCCGAGGTATTTCCCACGGTGTTCGATGCCCGAATTAGGATGGATCGACATATCCCGCACCTGGATTTCATAAACAATGATATCGTTGTAATTTTGCTGATCAGGCCGCCGGTCGTTTTCCCAGCCTTCCGGATCGGTTTCATCAAGATCCACCACGGCGGCACGCAATCCGTTCACCCCAACGGCTTTTGCATAGATGCCGGGAGTTTCGTCGAGCCAATCGCCATCGTGCCGGACACGATAGGTATAGAACATTCCCTTGAGATCCTTCTCCACATCGAGTGTCCAGGTGCCATGTTCAGACTTTTGCATGTTGTACTCTTCCAGGGGTTCACCGCCCAATCCTTCTTCATAGATGAGCAGCTTCACAATTTCGGCAGTAGGTGCATATATCCTGAACCTGCTTCCGGAAGTAGTATAAGTGAGGCCCAGATCATTGCCTTCATAAACGGGATAGGTGTCGTAGTTGCTGTAGTCCATGTTCTTATTATCCTGGCAGGAAGCCAATATCAAAACCAAAAAAATTCCGATTACCTGATTGATTATCTTCATTTCTGTAATGTTTGTGAATTAATAAATTCGTGTAGGCAAAGTTATGATATGAAACGGATTTGCCCCGTGAATAATTTTTAAACATCAACCATCATGAATTATTGTTCCGTAACCTTCAGGTTTTGTTACACTTTCTTTCTTTCGAATATTAGGAAAACCCAAAAAATATTTATATTCGCTACATGTTACGATCAAAAAATAATGAAAGAAAATGAAAACATTTAAGCCCTGTTGTCCCGTGATGATACTTTTGCTGATAGGCATATCAGTAAATTTTTCATCATGTAGAAAAGATACCGGCGACCAGCCGGATCAACCGCAGTCGTTTACCGGGCTGCAAGTAGATGATGGTTTTACTTTTAATACCACAGAACTCCTGGATGTAAGCATATCCATTATCCCTGTTATGGTTGATGAAGAACCGCATATTATCCGGTTTTATACGGATGACCCGGAGGAGGGCGGTAAATTAATCAGCAGTGCAACTACCGCTGATAACCTTCAGTATAAGGGCAGCATAAAAACTCCGTGCTCCTTAAAGCAGATTTTCGTGACGGAAATTTCCGCAGAAGGTGTTTCCCGGTCGGCATATATCGTGAAATCCGGGAACGGATTTATGTATGAATTCGGCGGGGAAATTAAGTCAGGCCAGGAAAAAACGATGCCGGCCGATCCGGGCTGTGAGGAATGCGATGTTTTGCTCACAGGAACCGAAAATGCGCTAATCCAGCCGGGAATGCGGTACTGCGTTGAAGAAGGCGCATCCTGGAACGGGCTGCTGAAATATTACAACGGCGGCGAGCTGGTGGTGTGCGGCACCGCAGATATTTATCTTCATCCCTCCACCGGTGGCGGCACGATCTACATCAGCGAAGGCGGGGAAGTGGAAATGGATGATCTTTACCTGAAAAACAACCTCCTTGTTGAAAACTACGGAACCCTGCAGGTAAACAGTGTTTTTTCGGTCGCCTTTGGCGGAACGCTCCAAAACTATTCAGTGATCAATTGTGAAGCAATCACCAATTATGGCAACAGCGGCGGCATCACCAACGAAGGAACGCTCAACGCCAATACCTTTGTGAATAACCTGGGAAATCTTATAAACAACGGCACCATCAATGCGGGGAGTTATTTTTCGAACAACAGCACGGCGCTTTTGCAGAACAATTGCCGGATAGATGTTGAGGCTCATTTCAATCAGGTGGGCACGCTGAACATCGCACCGGGAGCGTTGCTGCAAGTGGGCGGTATATTTGATTCGTGGAACGGAGCCCAGACGAGTTTATCTGACCAGGCCATGATCCTGACTTACCATCTGGAAGTGGAAGGAACCATCTCGGGGCCGGTCGATGGCTGTGCCAGGCTGCAGGTGACCGATGAAACACAGATCAAACCGGCGGGAACGCTCAATGGATTCCTGGATTTGTGCGATGAAAACGGCCTTGAGATCAACAACGGCATCATCGGGCCGGAAGTTACCAATTGCACCTGTTTTATCCCGCAGACAGCGTGCAACCCTACAGGCGCCGGGTCGCCACCCGTGCTGGATACTGATGGCGACGGCGTGCCCGACGATCTTGACGATTATCCCACTGATCCTGATCGGGCCTTCAACAGCTTTTATCCAAACGAAACCGACTATGGCACCATGGCATTCGAAGATCTGTGGCCGGCGCTGGGAGATTATGATTTCAACGATTTGGTGATCGAATTCCAGTATCAGATGGTGACCAATGCCCAGAATAAATATGTTGACCTTACAGGCCGTTTTCTTATCAAAGCCGTTGGCGGGAGCCGCGACAACGGATTTGGTTTTGTGCTGGATGTCCCATCCTCACTTACTGAATCGGTTAGCGGCACGGTGATTTCCGGCGAGGCGGTTACCCTTGCTCCCGAAGGTTATGAAAGCGGACACAGTGGCATGACCGTGGTTTTGGTTTATGATGCCGTGATCAGCATGGCCAACTGGTCGATGATAAATACTACCCACGGTGGAAATACCATGGAGTTCGAGCCGGTGGAGATTGTGGTACATTTTGCGGAAGCCCAGGAAACCATCGGCGAACCGCCCTACAACCCGTTTATTTTTATCGGGCAGCAGCGCGAGAAGGAACTGCATATGATCGATCAGCCGCCAACTACGCTGGCCGGCAGCCAGCATTTCGGCACCTATGCCGATGCATCCGACCCGGGCTCGGGACAATACTACAAAACGGCAAGCCTGTTGCCATGGGTGATCGAAATTCCGGTGAGTTTCGACTATCCCGTCGAAAAATCGGATATCATTCTTTCGCACCTTCGCTTTGCAGAGTGGGCCACTTCGGGCGGCACCTCATGTGCCGACTGGTACATGGAGCTGCCGGGTTACCGGGATGCGTCGAAGATTTATTGATGGGTTTATCATTTAATCCAGCGGCCGCCTAGCTGGCCGGATATCAGGTGGATGCGTTTGTTGATTTTGCGGATACGATTGATGGATTTGTCCATGTCCTGATCGTCTTCACCGGATTTCAACCGGTCGGATTCTTCCTGAAACATTTTTTCCAGCTTTCGGAGCTTGAAGGCAAGAAGGCCTTTGATGATGGTTTTGTCCAAACTGTCGGTTTCATCTTTTACAATGATTTTCACCCGCTCCCAGTCGTTGAGTTCGTACTTGGGAATCAGCATTGAGGTAGCAAGCATGGAAATATCGTGATCGGGGTGGTTCAGGAAAAACTGTTCATCCGGAAGGTTTCCGTTTTCCATTTGTTCTACGGTGGCCCGGAAAACCTTGGCACAATAAGGATCTTCAAAGGCAATACCGTCTGATTGTAGGTCATTCACGATCATGGAAGCGATATCGAATTCAATTTTTTCAGGCTTTTTTCCTTCCACAGGTTTTTCCGCTTCCAGTATGCGGTTCCCGTAATTCATCAGCAGCCTTATTACATCCTTTTCCTGGTATTCGCTCGAAAGGAAATCCACCTCCTTTTGAATTTCCGGCTGTTCTGTGAAAGGAGCGATTACTTCTTCGGGCCGGGAGTGACTTTTCTCCTTGATTTTATTGTCGTAATGCTGCCTGCGTATCCGGTTTAGCTGGTTCATCAGCGTTTGCTCGGCCATGTCCAAGCGCCCGGCACATTCCTTCACATACACCGAACGGGTGATGGTATCAGGGATCAACGCGATCGATCCGACAATTTCCTTGATCAATCCGGCTTTTTTGATCGGATCGCCTTCGGCTTCCTTAAGCAGCAGGCTTGTTTTAAAGAGGATGAAATTGCGTGCATTTTCAGTGATATACTCCCTCACCTCATTGGTGCGGTGGCTGCGGGCGAACGAATCGGGATCTTCACCTTCGGGAAACAGCACCACCCTGACGTCCATCCCCTGTTCCAAAATCATGTCGATGCCGCGGAACGATGCTTTCAAACCGGCCTCGTCGCCGTCGTAGAGGATGGTGATATTGCTGGTGTAGCGGCGGATGAGCCGGATTTGCCCGGTGGTGAGCGAGGTTCCGGATGAAGCCACTACATTTTCGATGCCTGACTGGTGCAGCGAGATCACATCGGTGTATCCTTCCACCAGATAGCAATTGTCGCTGCCGATAATGCTGCTCTTGGCGTGATTAATGCCGTAGAGGACCTCACTTTTATGGTATATGTCCGATTCCGGCGAATTGACGTATTTGGGAATATTCTTTTCCTTGCTGAGCGTACGTCCGCCGAAACCCAGCACCCGACCCGAAATATTGTGGATGGGAAAGATCACCCGGCCGCGGAACCGGTCGTAATGCTTTTCGTCCCTGACGATGGTGAGGCCGGTTTTTTCGAGGTACTCGATCTTGTAGCCCTGGCTCAGGGCATGTTTGGTGAAATTATCCCATTCGTCGATGGAATATCCGAGCTGGAATTTTTTGATGATGTCCTCGCGAAAACCACGTTCCTTAAAATATGACAGCCCGACAGATCGCCCCTGCTCCGTGCCGAAGAGGTTTGAAACGAAGTGTCTGGCAGCAAATTCGTTGACGTGAAAAAGGCTTTCCTTTTCGTTAAGTTCCTGGATTTGTTCGGGCGTTTGCTCTTCTTCCTGTACTTCGATGTTGTACTTTTTGGCCAGGTATTTTAAAGCTTCGGGATAGGTAAAGTTTTCGTGCTCCATCAGGAAATTCACGGCATTTCCGCCTTTTCCGCAGCCAAAGCATTTGTAAATGCCACGCCTGGGCGACACGGTGAACGAAGGGGTTTTTTCGTTGTGAAACGGACAAAGTCCGAGCAGGTTGGCGCCACGCTTTTTCAGTGTTACAAATTCGCCTACCACCTCCTCAATGCGCGCTGTTTCAAAGATTTCCTGTATAGTATCCTTTTCGATCAAAGGTTTTTGTTTTTAAGCAAAAGTACAAAAAAAGACATGCCGGCAGGGGAGAATTGTGAGGGAACGGATCAACCTTTTTTTTGTGGCAGGATAGCCGTAATTTAGGCTTTAGTGTTTTGGGGGCCGATGAGTAATTTTTGGGGTGGTCAGTGTGTGTTCGGTGAGACAGTTGAGGTTTTTGATTTCCGGCACTTTCCTTTTGGCCGTTTTCCAGGAGCTTTTTTCCTTTTCTTTTTTTCGCTTTTCTCCCTACTCCATCAATTCACGGATAATCCTTTCCAAATCCTGGAATTTGAAGGGCTTGGTCATGTATTCGTCCATACCGATTTCCCTGCATTTTTCCCGGTCTTCCCTGGTGGCATTTGCCGTAAGGGCAATGATTTTGGAGCGTTGTTCTTTCGGGAGATGTTCTTCATTTTTCCTGATCTGCTGAGTGGCCTCATACCCATCCATCACCGGCATTTGTATGTCCATGATGATCACATCGAACTTCTCCTTCTGTGCCTTTTCTACTGCAATTTTACCATTGTCAGCCACATCAAAATTGTATCCGTTCTTTTTCAGGGTTGCACTAACAACCCTTTGATTCAGCAGATTATCTTCAACAATAAGAATATTCATCTTTTGAGGTTTGGATTTTTTTGTTTTTTGTTCCTGTTCGAATTCAAGACTAAACCAAAAACTGGAGCCTTTGTTTATTTCGCTGGTAAACTGAATTTTACCTCCCATCATTTCGCAGAGGCTTCTGGAAATCGCCAATCCCAGTCCAGAGCCGCCGTATTCGCGCGAAATGGAGGGATCGCCCTGCTCAAAAAAATTGAAGATGTTTTCACGGATTTCACTGCTCATGCCGATGCCCGTATCGCTGATTGTAAACTTTAACTTCACCAGCTCATCGGTTTCCGATTCCTTTTCCACCTGCAGGTTCACCCTTCCATTGCGGGTAAACTTCAGGGCGTTGTTCAGCAGGTTGATCAGGATTTGCCCCAGCCGCAGCGGATCGCCCTTAATGCGGTCGGGCACGAGGGGATGAACATCTGACAGCAGTTCGTTGCCGGTTTTCTTTGCATTTACTTCAAGCAGCCTGAAGGTTTTATTCAGTTCGTTGCGCAAATTAAAATATACTTTTTCGAACCGAATCTGATTTGCTTCGATTTTTGAGAAATCAAGCAGATCGTTCAGCAGTTCGAGCAGTTTGGTGGCTGAATGCTTCATTACCTCCAGATCCTCGGTCTGATCCTCATCCAGGTCGGTTTCCATCAATACATCTATCAGTCCAAGGATCGAATTCATCGGTGTTCTGATTTCGTGGCTCATGTTGGCCAGAAACCTGGATTTATTCCTGGTGGCTTCTTCGGCTTGTTTGCGGGCAAGAATCAATTCCTCCATTGAGCGGATTTCGTTGCTGATGTCGCGCATCACCACCTGATATCCGGTAAGGTCGTAGTTTTTGTTGTACAGCGCTCTGAAGATGGTCGACACCCAGAGTTGGCCGTCGTTTTTCAAATTCAGCCTGTGGTGAAGTTTGAAAACCGGATTATTCGGATTCAGGGCATGGATTTCATGGCCGATTTGATCGTGGTATTCGTTGTAAATCCAGTCCATCACCGACTGACCGAGGATGGCTTCGGCGGGCTTGGCCGCAAAGTTTGCCATGGCCTTGTTGGCGAAAGTGATGTTAAGGTTTAAATCGGTGCGGCAGATCATATCCGTTTGATCCTGCACCACATGCTGAAACTCCTCTTTGGCCTGCTTCAGCTCGTGTTTTACCCTGTCGAGGTCCAGAAAAACGCGTACCTTGCTAAGCAGGATATCGCGGTTGAAAGGTTTGGTGATATAGTCCACGGCTCCTGATTGATAGCCTTTGTACATGCTGTGCTGATCATAAAAAACAGCCGTGAGGAAAATGATGGGCGTGTGCTGGTTTCTTTGTCCCGAACGGATGCGCTCGGCAGTTTCATAACCGTTCATGTCAGGCATCTGGATGTCAACAATGATCAGCGCAAAATCGTGCTGTGTAACGTGTATCAGCGCCTCCTTCCCGCTCTGGGCCGTCAGGACAAATGCATCCTGGCCCCGGAGGCTTTTCTCGAGTGTCAGCAGGTTGTCCCGGATATCGTCGATGATCAATATTTTGGGAGTATACTGCTGATTCATTCTATACTTGTTATTTGCTGTTTCATCAAACTATCCGTAAAGATATCAAACAAAAATAGTGCATTTATGAATTTTAATGATCATACCATAGGAAATAATACACGGATTAAGGTAAATTTTCATGCTAATGCAAAAAACCGGCGTAAAACTTGGTGGTTTTACCAGAAATTCAGATTTTTGCACCCCGGTTTATAAAATGGGAATTTTCAGACAGAAAGCCGCCTCGTATTGGAAAAGATTCCAAAAATTAAACTGGCCCCATAGTTCAAGGGATAGAATGGAGGTTTCCTAAACCTTAGATCCAGGTTCGAGTCCTGGTGGGGCTACAAGAGAAATGATTAAAGCTTTGTGATTTTTGTTTGCAGGGCTTTGGTTTTTAACATGTGAACGTTGATTGCTTACAGTTTAATGGCGAAACTAAAATCTGTTATGCATCAACCGTTTACAATTCCTAATTGTTATTACACATTCGAAAATGAAAATCGACGGTGCAGGTGCTTTAAGGGAGGGGAGAATTTCACAAACTTTTCCTAATAGATTGTTTTTATTTGCATTAAAACGAAAGTAATTACATTTGCACTTTAGAGGTGAGCGAAAAAGTATCAATAACCTAAAACAAAGCCGTATCCATGTCTTTTGAAGAAGTAGCAGCATTACGAAAAACCGACCCCGAAGCAGCCTATGCCATGGCCAAGGATGAACTTGCCCTGAAACCAGGCAGTGAGGAAGCTAAACTTGCCCTTGCATGGGTTTTGTACGACCGCCTGAAAAACGCCACCGATCCTGAAAGATTGGATGATTTTGTGGGCATCCTTCATGAAATTTCTGCCCTGCAACTGGATGAAGAAGGCAAAATGATCAATAATCAGCTTTGCTGGCTGATCGGAAAAATTGTTTTTGACTATACCAAAAACGCGGAGTTTAATTCAGAGGATCTTGAGCCGTTGCTCGATGTGACCATGACCCTGGATTTTACCAGGCCGTCGAAAGCATATTCCATCATGTTCAAAGCCTTCAACAAGGCTTTCAAGGAAACCCCGGCCTACATCAGGTTGGTAGATTGGTGGGGGCTGGAAAATTTTCTTCATGAGGATTTCGGTAAGGCAACCTTTGGCGATCGCGTGGAAAAACGTCCTATTGCCGAACAGGCTTATCTGAATTATTCGGGGCAGCTTACCGAACTTGCTGATGCTTCGTCGGGTGAGGAACTGGAAGAGATCAGAGACAAAATCGTTGATTTCCTTCCACGAATCGGTGAGATTGTACGCACCAAGCCGGCATTTAAATACCTTCCTCCACAGATCAGGTTGCTGGTGTCGATGCTTGGTGAGGGTGACGATGCCCTCGACCGGGTGATTCCATTTGTGCGGCAGCGCCAATCGGAATACTGGATTTGGGATGCCATTGCCAACCTGTTCCCCGACGACACCGAAACACGCCTGGCGTTCCTGAGCAAAGCCGTGCAGTGCAAAGCGCGCGATACGAAGCTGATCCCTACAAGGATCCGGCTGGTGGAAACCCTCCTCGAAGCCGGTTATCAGGCCGAAGCCAAAACCGAAATCGAAAGAATCGACAAGATTTGTGAAGAATACGGATTAAATACGCCCACAAAACTCGATCAGTGGGTCGGTGAGGAATGGTATAGCAGCCAGTCAACCGGCGGAAATTCCATGGGACTCTATCGGCGATATGCCAATCAGGCCGACGAAATTATTTTTGGCGACGTACCGGAAGACCTTGTGGTGGTGGAAAATGTTAATGACGAAAAGCGTACGCTGAACTTTCTAAAGACCGACCGCACGCAGGGCTTTTTTAACTACAGCCGTTTTCTGAAGAGGGTGAAGGTAGGAGATATCCTGAGGCTGAGGATGCAGGAAACCCATCAGGAAGGAAGATATAATATTTTTACACTTCAAAAGGTGGACGAAGAATTTCTCGAAGGAATCCTTCAGCCTTTCGAAGGATCCGTTACCAATCCTATGGATAAATCCTTCGGCTTTGTCAACAGCATGTTCATTCCTCCCGATGTGTATGTGATGAACAATCTGCGCCACGGGGATTATGTGTCGGGAAAGGCTATTGTTTCCTACAACAAGAAAAAGGATGAATGGGGCTGGAAAGTAATTGCCCTGATCAAAAACTGGTAATCATGCATCCCTGGATTTTTTATCAGAGTATCAGGTTAAGGTTAGCAGGAATCTGATCGCACAATGAAGTGTTTTTTAACAGTGCCCGGGTGACGATTAGAATAGTTTTCCCTGTCCCGGATTTGTGGTTTTTCCAAGATGGCGGTATGCTGTTTCTGTGGCTTCGCGGCCTCGGGGCGTGCGCATCAGGTAACCTTCCATGATGAGGAATGGCTCGTATACTTCTTCTATTGTTCCCGGATCTTCGCCCACAGCAGTGGCAATGGTAGTGAGGCCAACAGGTCCGCCGCCAAATTTTTCCACGATTACCGAAAGGATCCTGTTATCCATTTCATCCAGGCCGTGCTTATCCACATTTAGAGCAGTAAGGGCATACTGAGCTATTTCTACGCCGATGGTTCCGTCGCCTTTAATCTGAGCAAAATCGCGCACCCTGCGCAGCAGCAGGTTGGCGATCCTTGGGGTGCCGCGGCTTCGGCCTGCAATTTCCAGGGCAGCGTCCGGGCTTATTTCTACCCGCAGGATGTCTGCAGAGCGCTCGATGATTTTCTTCAGCACGGCGGCATCGTAATATGACAACCGCGAATTGATCCCAAAACGGGAACGCAGCGGCGCGGTAAGCAGCCCCGATCGCGTGGTTGCCCCGATGAGCGTGAACGGATTGAGGGTGATCTGTACACTCCGCGCATTGGGTCCGGTTTCGATCATAATGTCGATCCTGAAATCCTCCATGGCTGAATAAAGGTACTCTTCAACGATCGGGCTGAGGCGGTGAATTTCGTCGATAAACAAAACATCATTGGCTTCCAGGTTGGTCAGCAGTCCGGCCAGATCACCGGGTTTATCAAGCACCGGCCCCGAAGTGATCTTGATTCCCACACCCAGTTCGTTGGCGATGATATGCGAGAGGGTGGTTTTTCCCAATCCCGGAGGCCCGTGCAGCAGCGTATGGTCCAGTGCTTCGCCCCGCCGGCTGGCGGCTTCAACAAAAATCTTGAGGTTTTCAACCACCTGTCCCTGTCCTGCAAAGCTGTCGAACTGCGTGGGACGCAGCATTTTTTCCACTTCCTGATCGCCCCTGCTCATATGTTTTCCCGAAGCATCCAGATTTTCGTTCATATCATCATTAATTTCAAGCAAAGGTAGCAAATTACCCATCTCACAACGATTTCATCATCTGGTGAACAGAAAGCAAATGTTGTAAGTTATGTAGCATCAGTTGTTTAGAACCCGGGGAGCTTTTGCCGGAGAAAATAAAAAATAGTAATTTAGCATTCTGATTTTTCTGAGGGTAAAGAAGGTATCAGTTTTTCAAGGAGGGAATAAAATGAAAAGAATAGTTGTAGCAGTAGATTTTTCAAGCGGTTCGATACACGCCCTGAAATATGCCATCAGTATTGCCAATAAGTTGAAGTCGAACATCCTGATGATCTGGGTGGATAAAACCGCCTCGCCCGAATCGATCTATGCAGGCTCGGCAGAAAGCTACAGGGGCGAAGTGATCAAACGCTTTACCGACCTTATTGATGAATATCTGCCTATGCTAACCGGCGGCAAACTGGATTACAAGCTTCGGAAGGGCAAAATTTACAGTGAGATCGTGAACACTGCGCGAGCGAAAAAAGCAGATTTGATCGTAACCGGATCTCACGGCGTTTCAGGCTTCGAGGAATACTGGATCGGAAGCAATGCCAATAGGATCGTGGGCCATGCCTGTTGTCCGGTAATTACCGTTCGCAACGGTTTCCACATCAAGGAAACCATTCATAAAATTGTGATGCCCATCGACAATTCCAACCATACACTCATAAAAGTTCCCTTCATTGCAAAATTTGCCAAAATGTTCGATGCCGGGGTGCATATCGCAGTGATTTTTTCCACCAACCTGAAGACCATGCACCGGAGGGTTGAAAATTATGCTGACAAGGCAAAGAAATACTTTCAACAGGAAAACGTTAAATTTACCGTGGAAAAATTTCAAACTCAAAATTCAACCAAATCTTCCATCGATTATGCAAAAGACATCGATGCCGATCTGATTGCGATCATGACCGAACAGGAAGACCGAAAGGAAACCGGATTGCTTGGCCCCTGTGCGCAGCAGATGGTGAACCATTCGCCCATTCCGGTACTGAGCGTGCATGTGGCCGATGCCCAGCAAACCATGAAAATGTTTGATAAAATTTAACAACCAAATGAAAATATTTGTCCTTTTTTTCCTCATTGCTTTTACGGCAGCAGCTCCCGGTTTTACTCAGGAATCTTTTCCTGCTGACAAGACTACGGCCATTCCCGGCACTGCCGGTGAGGGAAAAGTAGATGTATTCCAGGACGACCGCCTCGACAGCATTGTGGCCATGCATATCCGCTACAATAAACATAAGGATGGCATCGACGGATACCGTATCCAGATTTTTTTTGATGCCGGCAACTATTCCCTGCGCCGGGCCAACACCGCTGCCGAAGAATACCAGATGCTTTATCCCGGCGACACGGCCTACATTTCATTCAGCGAACCCTATTACAAGGTGAGGGTGGGGGATTTCAGATCCCGTTTTGAAGCCGAAGTATACCTGCAGCAGATTCTCGGCGATTATCCCAATGCTTTTGTGATCAGGGACCAGATTAATTTCCCGCCGCTCGATTAAAGGGCGGTTGGTTTCCAGCCGTCTTCCTTCAATACCATCAGCGAATTAAACCCTGTACGGCGCAGGATTGCTTTGGTTTCTTCGAAATGTCCCGACAGTTCTCCTGGCTTATGGGCGTCGCTGCACAGGGTAATGGGAATTTCCAGTTGACGGATTTTTTGCAAGGCAAATGCCCCGGGAAATAACTCCTCTGAGCGACCCTTGTAAATTCCGCGGGTATTCACCTCCACGATGCATCCTTCACGTGCAATCAATTCCAGGGTTTTGTCCAGCTCATCTTCGTACCACGATTCGGTTTCTACAAAGTAGCGGTTTTGGTTGTGCATCTTGATCTTATCGAGATGGGCGATAATGTCGGGCTTCTCACCTGTAATCATTTCACGCATCTGTTTCCAGTACGTGCTTACCGCATGGCGGATATCTCCGTTGAAAAAGCGGTTCAGGCCATCGTCGTAGATTTTTCTGTCAGGGCCGTCGATAAACCAGAAATCCTTCATATCCTCATTTCTCACCAGGTGAATGCCAC
>JBKHBQ010000308.1:0-4469 GCA_046542305.1 Bacteroidales bacterium | reverse complement strand
TTTGGATTTTGGATTTAGAAATTTGAGTTTTCATTGAGGAAGTTGTCATGGTTGTGAGGTTGTGATGGTTGAAGCGCTAACTGCGCTCTGCGCTACGCACCAGCTCCGGTGAACAATTCCGCCAGATCTTCCTGCTTAAAGGGTTTGGCTATGTAATCATCCATTCCCGCGGCCAGGCACTTTTCGCGATCCTCGCTCATGGCATTGGCGGTCATGGCAATGATCCTCACCTTGTTTTCTGCGGTTATTCCGCGTTCCTCCTCTATTCTTCTGATCTCCCTGGTAGCCTCCAGCCCGTTCATCACCGGCATCTGGATGTCCATCAGGATGGCATCGAAAAAACCTTTGTCAAATTTTTCTACCGCCTCCTTTCCATTAACGGCAATTTCGATCTCATGTCCAAGGTTGATCAGGCTGTAAAATGCCACCTTTTGGTTAATGAGGTTATCCTCCACCAAAAGCAGCTTAAGCTTCGGGGCAGGGCGCCCCTTTGTGGCAGTGTCATCAAAATCCACAGAGGCTTCAGTATATCCATCCAGCTTCAGCGCCCGTGCAATGATGGTGAACAACTGCTTTTGCTTAATTGGTTTATAAAAGAAGCTGTCGAAGCCGGCTTTGAAGAGTTCTTCCTTTGGGATCATATCCGTCATCGAGGAGAGCAGCACCAGTTTGTTATGTTTGATGGATTCATCCGATTTCACGATGCGGGCAAAATCGATCCCGTTCATTTCCGGCATGTTATAATCCACCAGCACGAGGTCAAAGGAATGCTTGCTGTCACGGAGTTTTTCGAGTCCTTTACCCCCTGAATCGGCCAGTTCCGATTGAGCCCCGAACATATAGAGGTACTTTTCAACGATCAGCCTGTTGGTTTCGTCATCGTCCACCACCAGAAAGCGCCTGTCTTTTAGCTTATCTCCGAAATCAGTGCCATTGATGCCAGCTTTACCGATCTCGAATTCAATCTCCACACCGAAGGTTGAACCATGTCCCTTGTTACTTTCCACGCTGATGGAACCGCCCATCAGGTCGACAAAATTTTTTGAGATCACCAGCCCGAGCCCTGTACCGCCGAACTGGCGGGTTGTAGAGCTGTCGACCTGCGAAAACGGCCTGAACAGACGCAACTGGTCATCCTCGGCAATCCCGATGCCGGTATCTTTTACCTTAAACTGCAGGCGGATGTTTTGATGGTGCTTTTCGATCACCTCACAGCTAATCAGCACATGCCCCTGCTTGGTGAATTTTACCGCATTGGAGGCCAGGTTGGTCAGCACCTGCCGCAATCGCAACGGATCGCCCACCACTTCATCGGGGATGTTGGAGTCGATGTAGGTATAAAGTTCGATACCTTTTTCGTGAGCCTTTGTCACCAGAAGATCGGCAATGCCTTCCACCAGCATCTGTACGCTGAAAGGAATGTGTTCCAGCACGATCTTATGGGCTTCCACTTTTGAAAAATCGAGAATATCGTTGATAATGGCCAGGAGGTTGTTGGCCGATCGGTTGATGATGCCGATATATTCTTTCTGTTCCTGGTCAAGGCTGGTGCGTTTAAGGATCTCAGCCATACCGATCACCCCGTTGAGCGGCGTGCGGATTTCGTGGCTCATGTTGGCCAGAAATTCGGATTTGGCCCTTGCAGCCACTTCGGCCTTTTCCTTGGCTTCGTTGATGATCTTTTCCTGCCGGATAGCCCGGATCCTGCTCCGGTTGATAAAATAAAAGAAGGTGGCAAGCAGCAGGTTAAAGATCGTTACAAAGATCATGGTTGCATAAAACGACCGCCGTGCAGTCATCACGAAATCATCTTCCTTATAAAACACCAGATAGCCCGCAGGAAGGCCTTCGATGTTATCGATGGAAAGAAAGGAAACCAGGTATCCTTTTCCATTTACCCTTTCGTGAAGGGTAAAGTCCTCACTTTTTTCGATCAGAGGATTTGCCCGATGGAGAATAGCAGAATCGATGCGGTCGACCTTTTGCGGATTCCACACGATATTGTCCTCAGGGAAGGTATTGGCTTTGTTGTACAGGTAATACTGATCGAAGTTTCCGGGGAGATAAGTGGTATCGGAGCTGACGAATCCCTCCTGCTCCACCAGAATATCGCGAAGCAGGAAAATGGTAAAGCCGTTGAATACCTTGCCGATTTCTTCCTTTATTTCGTTCACTGCGATGCTGGTTTCCACGCTGCCGATATGCTCTCCATTCCAGAATAGCGGATACATAAACCGGTAGCTGTTTTCAATCCGGCCTTCTTCAAATCCTTCCACATAACGTTTCTGATTGTTTGCCAGTTGTACCGAATAGCGGAATCCAAGCAGGTTGTCGCCGTGTTTCCAGGGTTTATGAAAGCGCAGAAAGCTGGCTCCATCGGGCAGGTGAAAATGAAATATCTTATAATTCTTGTACCGGATCACCTGAAACACACCTTCCAGTTTCTGATGCAGCTCTTCCCTGATCCGATCACGCTCCCGGGGGTTTGCATCACGTGCATCCTTAAATATTCCAAGCACCTCTGGTTTGTTGATGATGCTGTCGAACAGCGCCTGGGAAAAATTCCGGTAGGAATCGATCAGGGCATTGTAATTGTCGCTGACAAATTCGTTGTTCTGCCGGATATGATTTTTGATATCCTGACGCATGGAGTTTTGAAAAAACCACCAGGAGGTGATTTCCATCAAAAGGAAAAGTGCGGCAAAAGCCAGCATCTGATAGAGTCCCGATTTAGTTTTTTTGTTCAATCCCTGAACTTTTTGTGAATTGAAAAAAGTGCCCGTTTCACTGCGCTGCCCACTCCTCATCAAACCAAACAAATGAAGGTACAAAAATATAAATATTCAACTTTGCCATAATAAGTTTCGGATACTTTAACACCAACAGGGGCATTATGTTGGATGCTGTCCCGGAGTTCTGCCGGAAAAGGGTGAGAATCTTGAGAAATCGTCATATTCGTCGAACAAGAAACGGTTGGCAATAATGATGGTCACCACTATCGTGATCATGCAGGCGATAAATATGGAAAGCATCAGCATGATCTGGTATTTGATGGCCGTTTCGGGGCTCGATCCTCCGAGGATTTGCCCGGTAAGGGTTCCGGGCATGGCAATCAATCCCAACACCGCCATGGTGGCAATCTGCGGGTTGAAGGATTTTCTTACAGCTTCCTTCATAAACGGCTGCAGGGCTTCATTTCGCGAGGCCCCGTTGGATATGCAGTACCGGTACTCGTGTTTTCGCTGCTGGAGGCTGTGGTAAAAGGTATTCAGTGCGATGATGTTCTGTTTCATGGCATTGCCGATGATCATCCCGGTGATGGTGATAAAATATCTTGCATCGAAAATATTGTCCATCTGCAGGGTGATGCCAAGGAAAAAGCTATCCACAATAACAATAGCCACTGTGGTTCCGGCCATCACCGGCAGAAAAAATTTCCTGATACTCAGGTGGCTGCGACGAATGGTGGTACCGGCCGATACCGCAATCATCACCGCAAGCCACAAGAGGTTCACCCAGACCAGGTTCAGTTCGAACAGCACGGTCAGGTACAGCCCCATCAGGAAAAGCTGTATGGTCATGCGGGCGGCGGCAACGAGGGTGTCGCGTACCAGCCCGGTACGGTAATACCACATCACCGCGATTGGGATCACCAAAAGCAGGTATCCCAGAAACAGGTTCGGCCAACTGATATGAATGCTGTCCATGTTACAGGTTTTTGATGTTAACATACTTGTCGCACCTGCTCACCCATTCATCATCGTGCGAAGCCGACAGCATGGTGACATCCGGCAGCGAAAAAATATGGTCCATCACCCGATTCTTCATTTCCCTGTCGAGCGAGGAGGTGGGCTCGTCGAGCAGCAGCAGTTTTCGTTGCAAAAGCAGGCAGGCCGTCAGCGAAATCCGCTGCTTTTCTCCACCGGAAATCTCCTGCATCGGTTTGTCGAGGATACTGGGGTTCAACCCCAGTTGATCAAGGTGCCGGTGGATGGTTTTTTCATCCGGGGCAATGCTCCGGTTATGTCTGAACTGAAAAGGCATCATGATAAACTGCCGGACCTCCAGGTCGTTGAATTGAACCTCCTGGGGCATGTAAGCCATCTTTTTGCGAAGCTGACCAATGGCGGAAGCATGAAGCACGTTGCCATCCACCTTTACCACTCCGGCCGATGGTTTCACAAAGCCGGTGAGCACGTGCAACAGACTGGATTTTCCGCAACCCGATGGGCCGCCGATGGAAATGCGTTCACCATCCCTGATCTCCAGCGAAAACGACCTGATGATCTCCCGGCCGTTAAATGAAAGCGTAACCCCTTGGAATTCGATGTGCATACCTGGCTCAAAAGTATCAAAAAAGCTGTGTTTCCGGGAAACATTTTAAGAAAAATAAGGAATTAACAGAAGCTGCTAAATCCTAAAAATCCCTAATGTTTAATCCCGCAATCGCTGCCACTGCCAAATTATGC
>JBKHBQ010000307.1:0-4508 GCA_046542305.1 Bacteroidales bacterium | reverse complement strand
CCTGTCGGCATAATAGGCAATTGCATGAACATACACATTGTTGAGACCCTGAACACTAAGTTCAAAGCCGTTTCCGTCGCCCCTTGCAATGGAGCCCCAGTTGCCAAACAGTACACCGGCATCCGAAACACCTACTGACGACCACGTACGTTCAACAATGTTTTCTTCTACGATGGTCCAGGTGTCGCCATTGTCGGCACTTTGGTATATCGGTCCGTTGTACACAACGGTGTAGAAATTTCCTTCATGGTTAACAATACCGCGGGCGAAGTTGCTGGTCGACTGCATTTGCGTCCAGTTTGCACCGCCATCGGTTGACTTAAAGATACCCGTTTCTGCGCCAAGCAAAATAAAATTGTCATCAGCCGGATCTACGTAAACGCCATAGCATTGTCCCGAAGCAGCCGGATTGATGGCGGTCCAGGTGGCACCGTCGGTGCTGGTGTAAAGTCCTGAGCCGTTGTTTCCCGAAACAGCCACAAACATCAGCTCGGGGTTTGCCGGTGAGCAGGCAAAATCCTTCATGAAACCCTGCGACAGGTTGGTGGCATACCAGTTGGCGCCGCCGTCGTCTGAATATTGAAGTCCCTGGTTGGAGGCAATACCGGCAATCATCATGTTATGGTTGGCGTGTTGAATGCCGAGCCCGATAATGGTGGTGCTGGGGAAAGCAATCATGTTCCAGGTGGCGCCGCCATCGATCGATTCGTAGATGCCGTATTTTCCGCCGGCGTAGAAAATCCCGTCTTCGCCGGGAAGAGCGGTTACGCCGTACATTATCTTATTGCCAATGTTGGAGGCATTCCATGTTTCGCCGCCGTTGTTCGAATACCACATGCCGCCGTTGGAGGCCTGTGAATGTCCGCAGGCAACTACTACGTTCATGCCGTCCACTGTGTTGGTGGCAAATCCGCGGATGTTACCGCCCCAGGGGCCTTTAGCCATCCATTCCGACCGCATGTCGGCCATGCCCGGCACTGTAGCCGGAGATCCATTGTTAATGCTTTGAGCAATGATAGCTTCCCGGGGAATAATGTCCCCATTTAGGTCGAGTTGCGTTTTGTTTTGTGCAGTCGATACACCGATCAAAACAATCACGGAAATGAGTAACGTAAAAAAATGCTTCATAAAAAATAACTGTTTTTAGTTAGAAAATTAGTGAATTGAAAGTGAATAATTGTAATGGAACATGGGCACAGGCTTGTTCCAATGTTAATATCAGAAAATAGAACAGATACTGCTTAACGTGATTTTTGGAAAACCACCGCCCTGTAATCGTCATCGAGCCACTCGTTGATCATGTCGCGAAATTTCTGGTAATCTGCTGGTGAAATCGCGGTTTCTTTGAGATGTATCTCGCGTTTGATTTCCATTTTGGTTCCTTTTATTTTGGAGGTGATCTTTACGGAACCGGCGCGGCTTTTTACATCGATATTCAATTCGCGGTTAGAAAATGAATAGCCTTCGGGTATATTAATTTCATATTCGTATTCCTCTTCGATGGTGAAAGGCAAAACCATAAGCACCTGTCGTTCGTATGGCAGGTAACTGATGCGCCAGCTTTCGAAGCCGGTTCTCATCACAGGCAATTCATAGCGGTAGTATCCGGCTATTGATTGTAGTGAATCGGTTTTTTTCACTTTCAGCGCGAGCGTGGTTTGCTCCGGATTGCTGTTTTCAATTTTTACCGCTTCATCGTCTTTGGCAATGATGCCGCCGGTGAATTTTGCTTTGATGCCTTCCGGATTTTCCTTTAAAAGCAGGAATGGATTGACCGCCCCCAAAAGTTCCACCTCAAGCATGCCGGTGAGTTTATCAATATCCTCAAACTTCAGGCTGCCCTCTACATCTATTTCATTGGTAACCGTGGGAGGATTCACCAGGTTCAAATCGGTACCGGCCCGGAGAGGCACCATCACCAAATCCGTCATTTTGTAACCGAGACTCTGATTATCAGTATTTGCTGCAGAAAGATACAAGGTGCCGTTTCCTTTGGTATTGACCATTACAAGGGAATGATCCAATAACAGGAGGTTTCCGGCTTCCTCGTCGAAAAACTGCCGCGGTCCGGCCATCACCGGCACGGCATTGAAATCGGCGGCCCTGAGCAGTGAAGCAAGCAGAATGGCTTTTTCGAGCTGATTGCCGCCATTGCTTTTCCATACTTCAATGGGTGTGCGCATACGATAACCCGTCCATTCGGCGGGTGCACGGTCGAGAGCTATGTTTTCAGCTACTTCTTTTTGAATTTTCAGCATGGAGCCGATTTCATCTTCAGGATCTTTTTGTGAGGCGGCCCAGGTTTTCATTTCTTCGTTGAGCTTGTATTCAAAAGCTTTTTGATCCGCCAACCAATCGATGAGCATACCTGCATTCTGCACACTGCTGAAGACCAGCCTGGGGGTTTCGGGCTGGTAGTCTCCCTGCATGGGTTCTTTTGAGGAAGCTTCAATGCCGGCAAATTTCCAGGTATAAACCTTTTGCCGTCCCTGAATCATCATTTCAGGAGCTGTCCGCAGGTTGTACATTTTGTGGCTGAGTTCCACATCTGCCGGTACCTTCACCACCAATTCCATTTCTTTTACAGGCGACGATTCCTGGATTATTTCATTACCCATGAGTGCAGGCAGAAATTCCGCCGCTGTGTGGAGGGTATAATCAAGGTAAATGGTGGCTCCGCGTTCCAGACCGGTATGTGTAACCACCATTTCGCGCAAGTGGCTGTGTGCATCCGAATGTGCGGCAGCCCTTGGGAGCACTTCATTATAGGCATTGTCTGGAGTTTCTACCCTGGTGCCATCGGCCATAATGGTGTATGACTCGTTGATTTTCAGATTTTGAAAATCAGGATTGTAAATGATAAAGGTTTCACCGTACAGGCGGTTGAAAGCTACGTAGCTGTTCAGTCTGAGTTGTTTGAAGTAATGGAAATCAGTGCTTCCGTCCTCGTTGAGGGTGTACTCCTTTGTAATTTTTTCAAAGACGGCATCTGCATTTTCGTACTGCGCAAAAGCAATAGAAACGGCGAGCATGGCTGCGATGAATGCGACTGTCTTTTTCATGTTTTTATATGTTTAATTTTTTTGTTCAGTTAATTTTGAAGGACTTACTTTACAAGGATCACGGGTTTGTCGGCAATTTCCTTTTGTGCTTCCACGGTGGCTTTCACCTCTTTCCAGTCGCCGGGTTCGTAAATCCTTTTCTCCATCACGATTTCCTGTTCCATTTCGATGATGGTTCCGTCCTGTTTCAGGTGGCCCTTGTAAGAAGCGGCAGTGCCGTTGATATCTTTATCTGTTTCACCGGCTGCCAGTTTGTATCCCTCAGGAATGCTGATGGTTTCGTACAACTTCACCAGATGGCTGGTGCGGTCGCGGAAACCGTATTTCCGTTGGTCCGGTCCGGTGTTGAGCCACAGGTGAGACTGCCCGCTGCTGAACAGGCGGTTGGCCACCAGCGGAATGAAAGCCATCTCATTTTGACCGACGAAGGCATAGTCGGGGATGCGGTACCTGATCCTGATGCTGATGGGCGCTGCCATATGATCGTATGGATCGTCGTTGTATTCCATTTCCACGATTTCGGCTTTGGGATCGATGCGCAGCAGTTCGGCCTGCAGGTTGGCGTTCCATTCGCTCATGAAATCACGGGTAAACATGCCGCGGATGGCAGCATCGGTTTGTCCTTCGGCAGACACCAGAAACTCTCCCTGCAGGTTGCCGTCTTTATCCAGCGACGACGATCCGGTGATCTTAAGATAGTGGTTTTCCGCAGGCGAAACCGGGGTGATCATCAGGTCGGCGCCTTCAGGCACTCCCATCAGGTAATTCTGCTGCTGCTCGGCACTCGACCAGAGTTCACGTACAAAAGGCACCCAGGTTGGATCGAGCAGATGGTATTTGCCGTCAGAAAGTTTTACCACTGTTACGCTGTGGTTAAACTGGTCGGCAGGAATGTCTTCGATACGCGATCCTGCCATGGTCATCGCCGGGTATGATTCGAAACCTGCAGCTCTGAGGAAAGCCACCAGCAGGCTGGCCTTGTCCTTGCACACACCGCAGCGGTCGCGGAAATTCATCTCTGTATTATGAAGAGTGTATCCTTCGCCGGGGCCCATGGATATTCCGGAATAACGCATATTGTCGGCCACCCAGTGGGTGAGGATGGCCACGCTGTCCATTTCGTTTTTTGCGTCCTTTAGCAGGTTGTTTACAAAAGCCTGCACTTCGGGTGTGGGATCGAAGCTGCCGTAGTCTTCGTTCACGCCATAAAACCAAAGCGATTTGGCCTCCCAGTCGGGGCTGGTCGAGAGCAACAGCTTGGGAGCCACATCGGAAATGTCCACCATATTGGGTTCGCCCCGCATGGGCATAATGTTCTTTTTTGAAAACGTATAGGTGAATTTTTCGCCTTCAAATCTGAGCGATGGCCGGCATTCGCCGTGATAAAACCTAAATTGCATGGGTTTATCGGCGGGTACACGCGTGATATAAACTTTCTCGAGCATC
>JBKHBQ010000029.1:0-23075 GCA_046542305.1 Bacteroidales bacterium | reverse complement strand
TTCTCAGACCTTTTTGCCAAAAAGTAGTATCTTCACCCCCTGATCATTAAATCAAAATCAAAATAAATGAAAGTTGTCCAGAGAGTTGAAGATGCCATTAATCCGCTGAATATTTCCAGGGGGAGTGTGATCTACACTGCCGGTAATGCTGCCACGCCGCAGATATTGCTGCGCCAGATTGCCGCAGATCCTTACATTTACGATGTGCAGATGCTGAGCGTACTGTTGCTGGGAAATGTGGGCAGCCTTTTCGATCCTGAAGTGTGCAAGCGGATTACCCACCGGGTGATCTTTAATGGTCCGCATTCGCGTGAGGCGATGAATACCGGCGGGGCATCCTATCAATTGATCCATCTGTCGGATATCGGCAGGCAAATGCGCGAATATGTAAAACCCAATGTGGTGCTGCTAAGTGTGGCCGGCCCTGATAATGGCGGCAACTTCAGCTATGGTACCACAGTTGAAGGTGTGAAGGGCGCAGTGGATTCGGTGAGGAAAAACGGCGGGATCATCATCGCAGAGCGAAATGCCAAAATGCCTTTTGTGCTCGGCACAACCATCCATCAGAGCGAGATCAGCTATCTGATCGACACCGATTACCAATTGCCGAGTAGTCCGGTACACGAACCCGACGATCGTGCAAAAAAGATCGCGAAGATCATCACCGAGCTTTATGTTACCAACGGATCCACCCTGCAGTACGGCATCGGTGAAGTACCGGAAGCCGTAACGGACGCCATCATCGATAAAGGCATCAAGGATCTGGGCATCCATACCGAATTGTTTGCTGATGCCATGCGCCGTTTGGTTGAAAAAGGCATTGTTACCAATCACTACCTGGATTTTAATTTTGCCACTGCAAGTATTTTTCTGGCCAAGGATAAATATGGCTACGACTGGATGAATTTCAACAGCTCGATACAAAGCCGTCCGGCAGATTTCACCAACTACATACCGAATATCGCCCGCATGCCAAAGATGCTGGCCATCAACAGCGCCATTGGTGTAGACCTGCACAGTAACGTTTGGGCCGACTCCCTGAACGCCACCCGAATCTACAGCGGCATTGGCGGGCAGGCCGATTTTCTGCGCGGCTCCTATCTGTCCAAAGGCGGTGTACCGATCATTGCCATGAAATCCACCACCTCGAAGGGCGAATCCAAGATCATGATGAAATGCCCCGAAGGCATCACCACCACAGTGATCGCCGCCGACCCGGTGGTAATTGTTACCGAGCAGGGCGCTTTCGATCCGCGGGGATTGAATATCGCGGAACATGCTGTAGGTATTGCACATCTTGCTGAAGCAGGAATAAGAGAAAAATTGCTCAAATACATTTACGACAGTAAGGAATACCACAAACCGCAAAGCGCCGTTAAGGATAAACCACCGAAAGGATTTATACCTTACGACAAAGTGAAATGATCATCAACTTTTTTTTGCAATGCGGAAATTTTTAATTTCGCCCACCGAAAATTCACCAAATTAAAATGATACGGAAAATGAAAAATTTAGCAGGCTTATTAATTTTAGCCGTTATGTCGATTACATTGCTCAGCTCGTGCGATGGCCCCGATGCCGAAACCGACGAGCAGGAACGTGCCGGTATCATCCCGCAGGGCGTAGATTTTGCCCCGCTTCCGGATGTTGATATGCAGGCCAGACTCGAAGAATTTGCAACTGTACGGCTCACCGCCGACCTGAGCCATCTTTCTGACAAGGAAAAGGAAATGCTTCCCTACCTTTTTGAAGCAGCACAGATTATGGATGATCTTTTCTGGAAGCAGGCCATCGGAAACAAACAGGGATTCCTGGAGCGCGTGCAGGGCATGGATGCCCAGGCTTTCGCCAAAATTCATTACGGACCCTGGAACAGGCTGAACAACAACAAACCTTTCCTGACAAATGTAAGGCCCAAACCTGACGGCGCAAATTTTTACCCGGAAGACATGACCAAAGAGGAATTCGAAAACTTTGACGATCCTGACAAAACAAACCTCTATACCCTTATCCGCCGTGATAACGATGGCAACCTGATGTCGATCTGGTATCACGAAGCATATCGCTCAGAAGTGGAAAAAGCTGCTGCACTGATGCGCAAAGCCGCCAATATAGCCGAAGACGAAGGTCTGAAAAAATATCTGACCCTGCGTGCCGATGCGCTGCTCACCGACCAGTACCTCGAAAGCGACCTGGCATGGATGGATATGAAGGAATCGAATATCGATTTTGTGGTTGGGCCGATTGAGAACTACGAAGACCAGCTTTACGGTTACAAGGCAGCCTACGAATCATTCATCCTGGTGAAGGACCCTGAATGGAGCAACCGTTTACAGAAATTTGCCGCCATGTTGCCCGAACTTCAAAGCAAGGTTCCGACCGATGAAAAGTATAAGAAGGATATCCCCGGTTCAAGCTCCGACATGAATGCCTACGACGTAATCTATTATGCCGGCGACTGCAATGCAGGCAGCAAAACCATTGCCATCAACCTGCCCAACGATCCTGAAGTGCATGTAAAGAAAGGTACCCGTAAGCTGCAGCTCAAAAACGCCATGCGCGCCAAGTTCGACAAAATCCTGGTGCCGATCTCCGAAATGCTCATCGACCCGTCTCAGCAGCAGCACGTTACATTTGATGCTTTCTTTGCCAACACCATGTTTCATGAGGTAGCTCATGGCATGGGCGTGAAAAACACCGTCACCGGAAAAGGTACCGCTCGCGAAGCTCTCAAGGAAACCTATTCTTCAATTGAAGAAAACAAAGCCGATATCATGGGTCTGTGGCTGGTTAAAACCTTGCGCGAAATGGGCGAAATTACCGACGGTGAACTGATGGATAACTACGTCACCTTCTTTGCCGGCATTTTCCGTTCGAGCCGCTTTGGTGCTGCCAGCGCGCACGGCATTGCCAATATGATGAGGTTTGCCTATTTCCGTGATAATGGCGCTTTTACCAAAACCGATGAAGGATATTACAAGGTAAATCCCGAAAAAATGGAAGAAACCATCAACAGCCTGGTAGATAAAATCCAGATCATGCAAGGCGAAGGCGACTACGAAGGCGCCGTGGAATGGATCGCGCAGGACGGCAAAGTCAGCCCTGAACTGCAGGCCGACCTCGACCGGCTCAACCAGGGCGGCATCCCCGTGGATATCGTCTTTGAACAGGGCATGGATGTGCTTGGATTGAAATAAGAAAGTTTTTATTGAAAGTTGAAGAAGCCCGGTTGTACCGGGCTTTTTTTTTGTGCCTCCTGCTCAGGATAAAAGCGCCCGATTCCTGATAGCTTTCTCGGCAAAGAACCTTGGATTTAAGAATCCGTTTTCGCAATGATTTTTATGCAACTCGATCCGCATCTGGATATTTTGCCAGGTGATCCTGATGCCCCAGATTTCGAAATATCGCCTTGCGGCCACCAGCGCATTATCAGCAAGTTCCTGATCTGAGTTTCCGGTTGCCGAAATCGGATAAATTATCGAATAGGCCACCGTGCCGTTTTTCGTGGTTTCGACGAACAATTCAATTTTGCCGTTAAGCTTTTTCATGTGGTTGATCATTTTTCTGAATTTTTTGTGAGAACTGTGAATGGAAAATGCCCGGACATACCCGTCCCCGGCTATCGTATTCAGAAAAATTAAATTGTTAAAAAGCTGTTTCCTGGCAGGAAGATGTGAGATTTGCTGCAAATGTAATAATTAAAACTCAGGAATTGACTATCAAATTCATTTCAGATATCTTTTGCCAATCTTATGTATTCGTTAAGAATTTTATCTGCCTGTTTTTGAAAAGAAGTTTTTTCTACAATTATCATTATTTTTTTTTCCAACAATGTCATTCCAGGTTTTTAAATTAAACCGGCATCTTTCAATATTCTCCATTCAGTTCCTTTTGCCAATTCCTGGCTCCCATGGTTGGGAAGATTATTAAGGTTTCCCTTTTAGTAATGCGCCATCTTATTGTTAGAAATGGGTTCTCACCAATTCCTCAAAAAATGCCGGCCAAATCACTTCTGAGGCTTTTTTGCCGAGCCTTACGATGATGATGTCATTTCGCGGATCAACATAAATATACTGGCCCAGCACCCCTTTGGCAAAGAATGCGCCGTCGCGTTTAACGCGCCACTGATAGGTATATGGATACCCCTTTGTGTCGCGTGAGTCGTTGTGGATGCCGGTGGATGTTTCCACCCATTGCTCAGGCACGATTTGACTGCCGTTCCATTTGCCCTTGTTGAGGTATAACCGTCCGAATCTTGCAAAATCCAGGGCACTGGCGTTGATGCAGCAAAAAGCTTTGATCTGCCGGTGTTTTTCGGAATCTACACTCCAGGTAGCGTCGAATTGCATGCCCAGTGGCTGCCAGATCTTTTCGCTCAGGTACCGGTTGAGTTTTTTACCCGTGCTCCGCTCAATGGCCATTCCCAGAAGCAGGGTATTCACACTGATATAGTTGTATTGTTCGTCCGGCGGTCGTTCGATCTTAAGCCTGGTGATGTATTTGTTCAGGTTGCGGCCATAATAATATTTTGCCATATCGGCGAAGGGATTGGCATAGCCTTCGTTAAAACGGATGCCCGAGCGCATGTTCAGCAGGTGTTCCAGGGTAATTTTTGAAAAGGCGCTGTCGCTCTGAAGCAGTTCAGGTATGAAATCCGTTACCGGCTGATGCACCGACTGGATATGGCCTTCATCGATGGCAATGCCGGCGAGGGCCGACACAAAGGCTTTCGACACCGAAAATGACGGGATGACTGACGCGGAATCGAAACCATCGAAATACCGCTCATAAACAATCGTATCGCGATGGATGACCAGAAAAACCACGGTTTTGTTCTTCTGCAGAAATTCATCAATTCCGGTATATTTCCCCGAAGGATTGAAGGTTGGAGGGAGTTGTAATTCCGGTTGATTTTCCGTCCGGTAGAAATGAAATACTTCATTGCCTCTTTCAACCGGCTCTGCGGGAAATTTCCTGTGATCGCGGATATCCGCAAAATTCCAGTAAAAATAACGCCCCACATGGCATGCCGAAAAGCACAGTGTAATGATTCCTACCCCAACAACAAGTTTGATGTGTTTCTGTTTCATCCGTTACTTTTTGCTGCTCAAAAGTATGAAATTTTTACAGGTTCTCTTTTCTTTCCAAAAGATCAGCTAATTACCAAAAATCCGGCATAGGCTGCGGATTATAAGATTGGCTGCAAATAAAACTTTTTGACCTTAGCGCGAAATTCTTGCTTCATAAGCAGGCGAAGGAAGTGGAAATATCCCTTTCGCTTCTCGATTTAAACAGCGGCTTTTACCTTTTGGAGCTATCGCATGAAGAGGGTTTAGCAACGAAGAAAGTGATGATTAAATAGAAGTAACAGCGATTTTGTTTTGTAAATGCAGATAAGCCATTTTTAGCCACGAATGCACGAGTAGATTCCAAGGTGCATTCGTGGCTGATTTATACCATTTTTTGCGTTACTGAAAATCCCCGGGAAGGTCTTCTTCATAATAACGTTCCACCACGATCCGGGCGTCCTCATAGTCGTCGCGGGCCACAAACACCCGCACTGCACCAGCCATTCCGGGAGCGGTTTCCATGGGCGCATCCATGCCCCATATCTCATCTCCCAGAAAAGCGTCGATCTCATTGTCCATGAGCATCCCCTTAATCATGTCTGCCTGCCAGGCTGTGCCAGTAAACACCTCGGTAGGCTTTAATTCTTCTACTGGGCTCATAATGTCAAAGATTTAATGATTTTCGCCGAAAATCAAATGTTCTCAAAGATAACCAAAAATCATTTACATTAAGTATACTGGGCTGTTCAATTTTTATTAATCTTTTCAGCAAATGCATCTATGGCCTGATCGTCAATCCGGGAAATCGACTTGTTGGTTTGTGCGATGTTTTTCACCATCATCTTTTCGAAGAAGTTCATTTTTTCGAATTCGAACTCTCCGCCGAGCAAACCGTGAGCAACGGCATGATAGCGCAGCGCCTGCGGAAAAGCCTGGTCGAACTGTTTTTGCGCCACATCACCCTCGTACATATGACACAAAAAAATTCCCAATCGCTTTTGTAACAATTGGCGCTGGTAGCGTTCACAAAAAGCTGTAAGTTTCCTGTGAATGCGCCCCATATGAATGGAACCGCCCAGAATTACTGTTTCAAAAGGATCGAGACTGAGCTTTTGCTTTTCTCGCAGGTCTGTCAGTTCTACCTGACCCAGAATTTTCCTGGAGAGTTTTTCAGCCACCTTAAGCGCACAGCCGTGGCGGGTTATATAAACAATAAGAATTTTCATCAATAGAAGTTTTTGCTTACGGGCCGTAAAAATAAAGATAATCCAAAACCGGCTGCAATTCTGTTTATTTTTGTTTCCAACCCAAATTCACGTGCACATGAGAGCTATTCAGAAATTGCTTTTGATGTTAATACCGGCCGTTTTTCCGGCGATTGTCTCGGGACAATACCTCAGCAACCTTTCGGCTAAAAAAAACGACCCGCTTTTCAGCACCTATGCAGCGCCTGTTCAACGGTCAGACTACAAGCTCGACCAGGCCTACCGCATGATGTGGTACGACCAGGAACGCAACATCGAATTTGTTTCGAAAGACGGTGGAAATATCGGTGCGGGATTCGCCATGAATGGGGAGGTTCGATACAGGTTGAATGAATATTTCGGAGAAGCTGAGGTTACCACCTCCTACCCCGACCTGGTGGAATTCCGGTTTTATCCTTTTGAACACCTGCGGACAGAAGGTCAGTTCGCGGTGTATTCCTCCACCCAGGCTCTTCTTACCTATACCATCATCAACGAGGGAAGGCACACCGCCTATCTCAGCTTTTTACCCTATTATTCCGAAGATGGTCCGGTTGGAAATCCATCTGTTGAAGGAAATAGCTTTGTTTGGCATCTGCATAAAAAACGCGACGGCTGGATGAAAAACCACGACATCCCCTATGCTGAAGATCTTAAATCCGTTTTCGCAATGAACCGTCAGCCCGATTATTTTGGAGGTTATGAAACTTTTCCCCATCAGGAAATCACTGAAAAACGAATGCTTTCCGGGAAGATAAATGGTGACGGGAGTTATCTGGTATTTCAAAAAAACCTGATAATAGAACCTGAAGATACGGTGGTGGTTCGTCTTGCCCGTGTCATCGACAGGCAGCCTGCAGAAACCGGCCAATTGATCGCTGCGGCCAGGCAAACCATGGATGTGAATTTCGATGAACTGGTACAGGAAAACCGCAGGCTTTTCTCAAATATTCCCCGGATCAGCTTTTCGAATCCGGATCATGAGGCGGTTTACTGGCATTCGTTCAACCTGATGAGGCAGTGCATGATGCCGCCCGAAGGTGAGTGCAGCTACAATTACTACATTTTTTCGCGCGAGCCCAAATGGGGGTGGGGCTACGGCGGACAGGTCTTTCACGAGAGCCTGGTGATGCTTGCCTATGCCTATATGGATCCCGAAAGCGCCATGAATTCGCAACGCGTGTACATGGAGCGGCAGTGGCCTTCGGGATACATCAACTACCGCACGGGCCCGTACCTGAACGAACAAATAGAACGCGACGGAGAATATACCAGCTCGGCACCATGGTACAACTGGCAGAACCTGGAGATTTTCAAAATTACCGAGGATGATAGTTTTCTTAAAGAAGCCTATCGATCCGGAAAGGCATTTTACGAATACTTTGTCTCGAACAGGGATAAAGATGGGGACGGCTTGTGCGAATGGGGTGCGCACGCCGTTCTGGAATGCGTGCGCGATGCACGTGTTGCCGTTTGGGACCAGGTGGGCTGGCCCTCAAATTTTGAAGGTCCGGATGTGAACGCCATGCTGGTGAGCGAAGCAAATGCATTGGCAGAGATGGCAGCCATATTAGGCAAACCTGCTGAGGCCGACCGGTTCAGGAAGGATGCAGAAACCCGAACAGGGCTCATCAACGAAAAACTCTGGGATGCAACAGATGGTTTTTATTACAACATCAATATGATCGATGGCAGCTTTACGTATGATCATCCGGGCGATCTTAAAATAAAGGAAATTATAGGCTTTCTGCCGCTGTGGGCCGGAGTGGCAGATTCTTCGAAAGCCGCTGTGCTGATGCAGAGCCTGCTGAATGAAGATGAATTCTGGCGCAACTACGGCGTCCCCACCCTGTCGGCATCACATCCATACTATAATCCCATCGGCTACTGGAACGGTCCCGTCTGGGTGCAATGGCAATACCTGCTGTTCAGAGGCCTGCTCGATTACGGCTACACCGGTGAAGCACGTGAATTGGCCCACCGGGTGCTGGATAACATGGCATATCACCTGAAAAAAGACCATGTGTTCTGGGAATTCTACAGCGCCGACGACCGGCAGGCCGGCTGGAACCAAACCTACATCTGGGCTGGAATTGCTGCACGGTTCCTTATCGACCTCGATCGATTGAACAGGACAGCAGAGTAATATAAAACCGGCGGTAAACCTATTGCCGGAAATTTGGTTACATTTGCCGCTCATTTTCAAAAGCCGATGACCAGCGAGAAAAGAAACTTAATTCTTGGGGCATTTGCCGTTAGTATTTCCGCCATATTCTGGGGGTTCGACGGCATTGTGCTTACTCCCCGTCTGTACAATCTCGATGTAGGATATGTGGTGTTTATGCTTCACATGATCCCGTTCATCATCATGAATTTTTTCCTCTACAGGGAATACCGGTACCTGAAAACATTCTCTACGGGCGATTATTTTTTCCTCGGCCTGATCGCGCTGTTTGGCGGTGCCATTGGCACGCTGGCCATTGTGAAAGCTTTGTTCCTGGTCAATTTTCAGCACCTTACCATTGTGGTACTTCTCCAGAAATTGCAACCGATCTTCGGGATTGCCCTAGCCTCAATTTTGTTAAAAGAGAAACTGGGAAAATACTACGTGATCTGGGCGTCGATAGCCATCGCCGGTGGATATTTCCTTACCTTCGGCCTAAATCTGCCACACATCGAACAAAACGTCACCACGGTTTATGCGGCTGCATTTGCCCTGTTGGCAAGCATTAGTTTCGGGAGTTCCACAGTTTTCAGCAAAAAAATCCTGAACAACTACAGCTTTAAAACCGCCACCTTTTACCGGTATGGATTCACCAGTCTTATCATGCTGCTGTATGTACTGATATCGGGAACTTTAAATCAGTTGCAGGAAACCACCCGGCTCAACTGGATTATTTTCGGGATCATTGCAATCACAACAGGATCGGGCGCAATTTTCCTGTACTACTACGGGTTAACGCGCGTAAAGGCAATCATTGCCACCATCTGTGAATTGCTTTTGCCGATCTCAGCCATCATTTTCGATTATATTTTTAATGATGCCAAACTCACCCTCGTGCAATGGATCAGCGCCGGCATCATGATCTTTGCCATTGTAAACCTGAACCGGGAAAGGGCAAAAAAACTCGAAAGCCTCAGCAAAAAGCGCAGGGCAAACAGGAAAAAAGCGGAATAAACATTTATTTCAGGAAACCGGTTGCCATCGAGAATACGCGGTTATACCCGTTCTCAACCAATTCAGCGTACTTTCCGGTAATGGGAAATGGATTTTCGTGTGAGTATGTATATGGGAAATCCATCACTTCCACCTTCACAGGAATATCTCTTCCGGCACCTTTAAGGGTATTCAGTACTTCGTAATGCGGCACCACCTTGTCCTGCTTAAGGGCAACCGCCATCACCCGGCTGCTGATGGCACGGATTTTCTCTTCCCTGAAGTCCATCATCTTGTTGTAATCAATCATGGATTTGAACACCAGTCCTTCGGGATGTGAATCGCCGAAATAATGCCGGAGCCGGTCGTCCTGCTTCAGGTAATAATCGAGGTGTTCAAGAAAAAAGGAATACAGGGCAATGTTTGCCTCACTGTCGAGGATGGTTTTTTTAACCGGCGACATGCGGTTAAAAACCGGACCGCCGCAAAAAATAAACAACCGCGACTCGGCAAGCAGGTTCCCCGGATTGCTCATCATCAACACCTCAGAGAGAAAACTGCCGATGGAATAGGAAAAAAAATCCAGGGAAGCAAACCTGCTGATCACCGGATGCCGGTCGTTTCTGATTTCGTCAACCAACTGAATTACATCGTAAAAAGTCTGCAATCCCGACCAGAAAAATCGCTGGGGCAGAATATGAAGCCTTGTGCTGATTGCTACATTGGCGAAAGAGGATCCTGCGATGGCGTGAAACAACCCCTCGCGTACGTACTTCAGCTTGTTCATCATTCTGAAATCCGACCATTCGTGCGGGGCACGGTTCATGTGAAATGCAAGCGGAAATAAAATCACGGCCTTACCTGTCCGGTCGGCAAGAGTCTGTGCCCAGGGGTAATATTTCACCCAGGATTTTTCGTTCAATCCATGGAAAAGCAAAATCGCCGCCTCCGCCCTGCCCTCTCCACCGGGCTTGAAAATGGAATAAGTAAAGGAACGGTTTTCCTCCACCTTCGAATCGGCAAGGTTTATCAGTTCGTTAATTTCATGCGAAATGGCATGCCTGAAGTCAGGAGTTTTCGAAAAAATCTTTCCCCGGACTTCATAAAAATCCTCCCCCGGAAGGATTTTATAATTCTCTGAAACAAAGGGCAGGTTATAAACCTTAAGGTTGCCCTCATACAGATCGATCCGTTCCTGCTCAAAGTCAACCTGCTGGCGCAGGTACTCGTAATTGCGATGAAATCCCATAAGGCAAATGTAAAGCAAAAACAATTCAGAAGCGGAAAAATCAGTTTAAATGCAGAAATGCATATCTTTGCACCGCCACAAGCGGATGTGGCGGAATTGGTAGACGCGCCAGACTTAGGATCTGGTGCCGCAAGGCGTGGGGGTTCGAGTCCCTTCATCCGCACTGATCCCTGCCGGAAAACGGCAGGGATTTTTTTGTAAAAAAACCCCCGCCGAACTAACGACGGAGGCTCCAGCAAAAAAGATTTCCCTATTGAAAAAGAGAAAAGAAAAGCTTATTAATTATCCCTAACGTAAAAAAGAATTTCAGATAAATTACAACCCGGGCCGGTAAGGGTGACACGCATATAGCGCGAAGTAGTGTTGATCACATGGCCGCTCCACACTTTATACCTGCCCAGGTCATCGCGGGCCGATTCGGTCCAGTTTCCGGGCGAGCCGGTTGAAAGGATCACTTCACCGGTGTTATTCATATCCCTGATGAAAACAGTGGAAATGTCATAGGTTTGTCCCAGGTCGATGTATGCGTGACAGGGGTAAGTAGCGCCATATCCCGGCGACCAGTCCATAACCGGCTCACCACCTTGTCCGTTTAGCGGGTCTCCCGACAGCGCCTGCTCATCCACAAGCATGCCTGCATCACCGTGTCCGCATTCATTTACTACCATGGAAGTATCCAGGCTTAGCAGGATGTCCTCCCTTTCCAGTTCAACATTATAATCGTCGCTGTATGCCATCACAAACACCGGACGTTCGCTCACGCTTACCGATACCTTATAATCGTCAACGCTCAGTTCGATGGCGTTTCCGGTAATGCTTCCATCCTCCATTTCAACCAGTGTGGCTTTAGGCTCGGTACCCGGCAGATTCAACTGGTAATTTTCAACCACAGTGCCATCGCTTGTGGGGCTCCAGATTACGTAAGCCGAAAGGTTTTGCCTTGTATGGATAAACCTGTAAATCCATACATCAGGATTTCCTGAAGGAATAATGGAATGGAAAATCATATTTTTCAGGCGATTTTTCATCGTATACACGTAATACCATGAGGTTTTGGGCTGGTATCCGTCTCCGCCATAGCTAACCAGTCCCGAGGTACTGAATTTTGAAGTGCTGGTAGGATCGGTATCGCGAAGCATGTACATCACCGCCCTGTCGACGCCCGCAGCAGCAAGGGCAAGGTACGAACGAACAAGCCATTGCGCCTGCACTTCTTCCTGGGAATAGGATGCAATTGCGGGTGCACGCTGTACTGACGAGGGATGCGTATCGTAACCGAATTCTGTAATCCAGACCTCTTTACCCGGAAGCCAGGTATTGCGGTATTGCACAAATTCTGTCATCAGCCCCTTCAGGTCACCGGCTTCCGGGCTGATGCCTATGGACCCCGAAGTCTGACTGTTTCCATCATTACAGTAATGATGAACATTGATAACGTCCACCGGAAAATCGCCGTTTCTGTGATAGTCCGACCACAATTTCATGGCTTTCACATAGTCAAGATCGGGATCGGCCAGCCCCGCCATAACCAGTTTGGATTTCGGATCTGCATTCTTCACCCCGAAAGTGGCTCCCA
This sequence comes from Bacteroidales bacterium, assembly GCA_046542305.1. Lineage (GTDB taxonomy): Bacteria > Bacteroidota > Bacteroidia > Bacteroidales > 4484-276 > JBKHBQ01. Next base: position 10,780 of record JBKHBQ010000029.1, on the reverse strand, counting down.
TGGTACCCATATGTCCATCGCAGTCAGCGCTCGCCATGGCTGCATATTCGTATGGATTGAAGAAGGCACCGCCACCTTTCCACCATTTGTCCTGCTCATTCCAGTTCTCGTAGTACCTGAGTAAACCCAGCCCGCTGTATCGATGCTCATCAGGAGCCAGTTTGAGCAGGCTGTCAGCCACTTCTACAAAGCCATAGCGGGCCGCATACTGAAACATATGATCTGCATGGGCCGCGTAGGATGAGGGAAGGGTTGGGTCGAGGCTGTCGGGGACCGGCTTATCGGATAATCTGCTGTAATCAAAATCCATAAGCCACGGCGTATTACCTTGAATGTCGGGACATGCCGTGATGCCAAGTTGTTTGAGATTTTGATAGAAATAATCGAAATTCCAGCCAAGGGTATTGAATTCGTTCTGGTTGTTCGGATAGCCGGGATAGGAAATACTGTTGTTTCCTTCGCACCACATCCAGTTGTGATATTCCCTTACAAAACCTGCCACTTTCATCCGCCCCATCGGATCGTTTACAAAGGTATTGATCCCGATCATCTGATCCACCGTCACCGGCTGCTTGTGGACAAACTGCGGCAATGGCGGCTCAACCGGCTCTTCAAGACGGGTTCCGTATATGATCAGCTCGTTAAAACGGGTTTGCGGTGAGGGTATCTCCACACGTAAAAACCTCGACTGAACATTTACCACATGCCCCCTCCAGGTATCTTCCATGGTCAACTCGTCCGTAAACAGTGGCTCCCATGAGAAAGGCTCACCTGTATAAAAATGAACCGGCGCAATGGAATCCTCACCCTGATCCGCAGCATCGAAGAGGTAAATGTCAGAAATATCGCACAACCCTTGCAGATCGATCAGGGCGTAAGCGGGATATTTCCACTCCGCCGAACCTACCTCCCAGCGGTTGACGGGGGTTCCGGGATTTTTCATCTTGGGATCGCCAGATATGCTCTGTTCGTCGATAAGCATTTTGGCGTCGCCGTGTGTACTTTCGTTTAATAACATATCGAAGGTAAGAGTAAACCTGTATGGATCACCTCCAATTTGCAGGTCGGTCTTGCAATCGGGCAGGTTGGAAATGTCGGAGTAATTCAGGGCATCGTCAGCAGTGATCAATGCGAAATAATATCGTGTATCCGGATTAAGCCCTTCCACAGCAATCGTTTCCACACTGCCGCCCGGTGCCGGTGCAGGCATATTTTTCCACCTTAAAGCCTGTCCGGGGTTTTCAGGATCGATGGGTTTGGTATCATAATACAGCTTGTAAAATGCAGCGGTTCCATTATGTCCGTCGTCGCCCGGAGCGGTCCAGATCAGTTTCACCTGATCCATTGCAGAGGGCATGGCATATAAATCGGTAACTGCCGCAGGCGGCACGGAATCGTAGCTTCCCGGAAATTTATCATAGCCATACAACACGATCTCGGCTACATTGGCTTTGGCCGAAGCTTTTCCGATTTTCAGAAAACGTGTTTCATAATCCACATCATGCTGGTTCCACGACAGGTAACCCGTTAAATTATCCACCACGAGCAATTCCCAGTTTTCGTCATATCCGCCCCAGATCCTAAATTCATCACTATTATTAATGTCTCTGATGAAGATTTTTGAAAGCTGATATTTTTTACCCATATCCAAAACACAATGCAGCGGGTAAGGAATAGAACTGTTGAAACCTGTTTCCCAGTAAGTCACCGGATTGCCTCCCGGACTATTCAGCAGATCGCCTGCAATTTCCTGCTCGTCAACCAGGGTTGTTGCATCACCGTATCCCGAAACATTATCCATCATCGATACCTCCAGCGGTATCTTGGTTTCTTCCGTTACAGGGTGATATCCATACACAACAATTTCTGTGAATTTGGCCTCACGATGCATTTTGGTAATCCTTAAATACGAAGTCATCACATCCACGTCATGCTGCTTCCAGGTCTTGTAATTGTCGAGCGGCTCGGTGAACAAATAATGCCAGTCACCGGGTTCACCTGATTCCACTACCAGATCACCAACCGAATTATAATCAAAAACAAAAACTTTGGTCACGACCAGTTCCGTACCCAAATCGATATAAGCACTCAGCGGATAATCCGACAAGTTTGAACTTGGATACCATTCCTTGTACGGGTTTCCCGAATTTCCATTCAGTGGATCTCCTGAAAGGTCCTGTTCGTCCACCATTTTACCTGCATCACCCATTCCCGATTCATTTACAACCATCTCCGGTGTCAGCACCAGTTTTGTTTCCACCTGATTGGGAAAAAATGGCGTTTTGCACGATGCTGTGTTCGAAATGTAGGTAGATTGGATTTCACCCAAAGCCTTCACTGCAAAATAATACCGGGTGTTAGGCGTGAGGTTATCTACGGTCATCTGCTGCAATGTGCCGGGAACCGGCGTAATGCCTACAGGGTATTTTATTGCGGAACTAAAATTTTCTTCAGTGATGGGGTTGGTGCTGTACCTTACGTCGAATGCATACAACTCACCGGTGGCTGCATTTTCCTCCACGCAGGTAAACTGCAGGGCAACCGATTGTGGCAGCGAATCCACCGCAGTGAGGTCGGTAATGGCCGGCGGAAGCGGTACCGGGGAGTTGGCATAAATAACCACTTCGCTGAACTGGGCTGAAGCGCTGGTTTTCACCATGCGCAGGTACCTTGTGGTAATATTTACATCGTGCTGCTTCCAGGTTTTATACTTATTCAGCGGCTCGGTAAACAGATAGTTCCAGTTACCCGGCTCGCCGTACTCTACTATCAAATCGGCCACCCCATTGTAATCGAAAATAAAAATGTGCATCAAATCCAGTTCCTGCCCCAAATCGATATAGGCACCCATGGGATAGGTGGAACCATAACTTGTTGACCATTTGGTAGAGGGCTGATTGGCATTTCCTGACAACGGATCACCGGCAAATTCCTGCTCATCCACCATCCTGGTAGCATCGCCATCACCCGATTCGTTGGTCACCATATAGGGATACAGGGTAAATTTTTCCTGCGCATTTGTGTAAAATGAAGTCAACAGGAATATCAAAATAAAAACAGTTAAGTGCAGGATGTGTATTATTTTTTTCATAGGAATTAATTTTTGCTGGTGATAAAATCTAATAATCCATTGGTAAATCTATGCAATATCGCCTGTTTTAGTTCACAATAAGTTTTTCAGTCAATATTTCTGTGTCACCGATAAGTTGAACCACATAATATCCCTTCAGCACATTGGCAAGTTCCATCACGAAAGTCTGGCTGGCAAAAGACCGGACACTATGAACCTGCACTTGCTTACCACCGGCATCCAACAGCCGCAGGGTATGGTAGCTATCGTCCGGGATTTGTACATTGGTGAATGTATTTGCCGGAGAGGGATAAACAGCAAAAGGCAATTCAACAGTTTGCGATTTCAGCGTTTCAGTCACCGGCTCGGCATCAAAATTCTTAATATTAAGATTAATAACACCTTCGAATTTTTCACCGGGCTGCACATAAAATATCAAAAAAAGTTCTTCGGAGAAATCAATTTCGGAAAGCACTTCCCTGAAATCATAATCAAGTACATAAGTCAATCCGGTGCCACTTACCGGTTTTTCGATGGTCATCTGCTGGTCGCTTACAAAAACCCCATCTGAAATATCCATGCGTAGTATGATATCTTGTTCTGAAGAAACCTCTACCTCAATCACGGGATTATTCATCAACTGCCGGGGTTCAATGGAACAGGTGAACGATTCCCAAGGATTTTTATTGATGTGAATCATGGTGTAGTCCTGGTCAGCAACAAAATTAAAGTGCTGGTTTCCATACCATTCTTGCTGTGAAGCATGTACTGAAATGAAAGAAACCAATACCAGAAATACAGTAGTGAGGAGAAATCCTGAAGTTGTTTTGCTGAGATGTGTTTTCATGACTCAATGTTTTTGAACAAATTTATCATGTAAACAATAGTTTGGCAAGGTTTTTAATTGGTTCTTATTTTGGGAATTTTTTCGGAATGAAATCCAGATAGATTCTGATAAACAATTCATAGCTGTATCCTATTGGTTACAGGCATTTTTCGGGTTGTGGAAACATTATCAGAACTGACCTGTGCTTTTCGGGGATACAACCTGCCAGAGCAGCCGGCTTAGCGCGGTTTCGGGATATTACAAATTATCCTGATCAGGTATGTAATTCGCTTTCAGAAGAAGAGCGCCAAATTCAAATAAGATAAAAACTTGAGAACGCACCGACAAAACGCTTTATAACTGATTTTTTTTGAAAGCGCACGAATCTTTGTAAAATATTTAAAAAAACAGTTTTTCCATAATTTAAAATATTCCTTCCCATTTCTGGATCAAATGGGTCTTATAAATAGCCTTAAATACTTTAATTTCTGTTTTTCATTTATTTAGATATATTTCTCATTTTGAACCATCTTTTGACTAACAATTATCTTGCCATTTTTAAAACTTAATAAAGTATTTAAAAATAAACCTGAAAGGATGTGTAAGGCAGTTATAATTTAAGGGAGGCGCAAAGGATTGTAATTTAATTCGTATTTTTGCACCCTTAATTTTAAATCATTTATTTAATGAATATTACAGAGGAAAAAACAGGCAATTTAGCGGCGAGTTTAAAGATTGAAGTTAGCCACTCGGATTATGTGGAACAGTATGAGAATGAACTGAAAAAGTACCGTAAGCAGGCCAACATACCGGGATTCAGGCCGGGAAAGGTGCCCATGGGCATTATTGAAAAAAAATACGGAACGGCCATTCTTGCCGAAGAGATCAATAAGCTTGTTATGCAGGAGTTGAATGATTATATTGTAAAAAATGAGATGGATCTGCTGGGGCATCCCATTGCAGACATGGATAAAGAACCACAGGATTTTAAGCATCAAAAGGATTTCAAATTTTATTTCAACATAGCCTATTCACCGGAGTTCGATGTTGACCTGAGTGAAAATACGGTTGTGGATTATTTCAAAATCAAAGTGGATGAAACAATTGTTGATCGTTTTATCGACGACATCCGCAAAAAAAATGGCGAGCACAAAGAAGTGGATACCGTGGAAGCTGATGACATGCTGGAGGTAAAAATCACCGAACTCGAAAACGGCGAACCTAAAGAGGAAGGCATCTCCAGCCAAACTTCGCTGCTCCCGCGCTACATAAAGGATGAGAAGGTAAATGCCGAGATTTTGGGATCGAAGGTTGGCGACAAAATCACCTTCAACCCCTTAAAAGCCACTGGCAATGCTACCGAAACGGCTTCACTGCTGGGCATAAAAAAAGAAGAGGCAGAACAGATAGAAAATGATTTCGAATTCGAGATTACAAAAATTACCAGGCAGGTACCTGCTGAACTGAATACCGACCTTTACCAGATGGCTTTTCCCGGATCAGACATCGAAACCGAGGAAGCCTTCCGCGAAAGGGTGCGCGAAGAAGCTTCGAAGGCCTATGCGGTGGAATCGGATAAGTTCTTTACACAAATGGCCATGGATAAACTGATGGAAGATGCACAAATAGAACTTCCGGATGAATTTCTTAAAAAATGGCTGTATGTAACAAATGAAGGCAAGATATCTTTGGCCGATATTGAGCGCGATTACAAACATTACCGATCATCAATGATTTTTCAACTGGTAGAAAACAAACTGGTGAAGAACAATGAGGAACTTGTCGTGAAGGACGAAGACATTAAAAACGAAATCAAGCGCTACCTCACCCAATACATGCCTGCTCCTGACGAAGACGAAGACGGCCAGCACGCAAAGCAACTGGATGCACTTGCAACACAGTTTATGCAAAACGAACAGGAAGCAAAGCGCATCAACGAACAATTGTTCGAACAGCGGCTCGGAAAATTCCTGAAGGAAAAACTCGCACTCAATGAGCAGGAAGTAAGTTATGACGACTTCATCAAGAAAATCCAGGATTTTAATAAATCTGCATATCCGCACCCGCACAACCATGAGCATGAGCACGATCATGAGCATGAACATCAATCCGACGAAACCACAACGGACGAACAGGAGAAGTAATCCAAACCTGAAATGAACAACTGAAACTGATGGAACGTTAGCGTTCACAGTAAAATAAAAAAAATAAAACAATTGATTATGTTTCCAGAAAACGAATTTAATAAATACGCCACCATGCACCGTGGCATCAGCAGCACATCACTGCACAGATACAGTTCTGCGATACGCAACTACATCTCACCAACCATTATCGAGGAGCGCCAACTCAACGTGGCGCAGATGGATGTGTTTTCCAGGCTGATGATGGACAGGATTATCTTTCTGGGTGTTCCCATCGACGACTATGTGGCCAACATCATCCAGGCCCAGTTGCTCTTCCTCGAATCCGCGGATTCGTCCAAAGACATTCAGATTTACCTGAACACCCCCGGCGGATCGGTATATGCCGGGCTTGGCATTTACGACACCATGCAGTATATTTCCTCGGATGTGGCTACCATTTGCACAGGTATGGCTGCTTCGATGGGCGCAGTATTGCTGTGTGCCGGAAAAGAAGGTAAGCGTACAGCGCTGAAGCATTCGCGTGTGCTGATTCATCAACCCATGGGCGGCGCACAGGGTCAGGCTTCAGATATCGAAATTACCGCCAGGGAAATCCTGAAAATGAAAGAAGAACTTTACCAGATCATCGCAAAACATTCAGGGCAGGAATATGATAAAATCTACAGGGACGCCGATCGCGATTACTGGATGAATTCATACGAAGCCAAAGAATACGGCATGATTGATGAGGTTCTCGAATCCAATAAGAAGTAGAAACCTAAACCGAAAACATGCCAAAGCAAGCTGACAGATGTTCGTTCTGCGGACGCAACAGGAATGAAACCAAGATCCTGATCGCCGGCATTGATGGATACATTTGCAACGACTGCGTTGAACAGGCGCAACAAATCCTTAAGGAAGAGCAGGCCATTAAGGGAAAAGAACTCAGTAGCGACTTCAAGCTATTGAAGCCCGATGAGATCAAGCATTTCCTCGAGCAATATGTGATTGGCCAGGAAGAAGCCAAGCGGATTCTTGCGGTGGCGGTTTACAATCATTACAAGCGGCTTGTGCAGAAATCCTACAGGAAAGGCAAGAAGGACGATGTAGAGATTGAAAAATCCAACATCATCATTGTGGGCGAAACCGGAACCGGTAAAACCCTTCTGGCACGGACCATTGCACGGATGCTCCAGGTACCCTTTGCCATAGCCGATGCCACGGTGCTTACCGAGGCAGGATATGTGGGCGAAGATGTGGAAAGCATTCTTTCGAGGCTGCTTCAGGCTGCAGATTACGACGTGGCGACTGCCGAAAAAGGCGTGGTGTTTATCGACGAGATCGACAAAATTGCCCGGAAGAGCGACAATCCGTCCATTACCCGCGATGTGTCGGGCGAAGGCGTCCAACAGGCCCTGCTGAAGCTGCTCGAAGGATCGGTGGTGAATGTTCCGCCCCAGGGTGGCCGTAAGCATCCCGAACAGAAGATGATCCAGATCAATACCGAAAACATCCTCTTTATTGCCGGAGGAGCCTTCGACGGGATCGAAAAGATCATCGCCTCGCGCATGCGCACCAATGTGATCGGGTATTCAGCCGGAAAGAAAAAGGAAAGCATCGACAAAAACAACCTGCTGCAGTATGTGGCGCCTCCCGATTTGAAAAAATTCGGGCTGATCCCGGAAATTGTAGGTCGTTTGCCAGTGGTAACCTACCTCAATCCGCTGGACGAGAGCGTCCTGAAACGCATCCTTACCGAGCCGAAAAACGCACTGGTAAAACAGTTCAAACGGCTTTTCGAAATGGACGACATCAAGCTGAGCTTCACCGACGATGCCCTGAGCTATATGGTGGAAAAATCCGTCGAGTTCAAGCTCGGCGCCCGCGGACTGCGCTCAATAATGGAGGCCATCCTGAATGACGCCATGTACGAACTGCCCTCGGATAAAACTGTGAAAGAACTCAAAATTACCCGGGCCTATGCCGGTAAAAAACTGCAAAAGAATAATTTTGCAAAACTGAAGGTGGCCTGACAGGTAAGATTTTAAAACGGAAAACCCCGGAAGATGCAAATATTTTCCGGGGTTTTTTCGTTATTGATCAAAAGCAATCAAAATATACTCATGAAACGCATCCTGATCACCATATCGTTTTTTCTGTTGTTTGGTGGCATAGTGTCCGCTCAGAACAAGCAATATCAGGTGGTGAAGTACAGGATTGTAGACCGGGACACCCTGCCCTTTGCAAGACTTTCGCCTGTTGAGATCTTCGATTTCAGGGTATTTAAAAACAAGCGTGAAGCCAGACAAAACACCCGCCTGATCAGAAATGTAAAAAAGGTATACCCCTGGGCAAAATTAGCAGGGGCCAAACTGCTGGAATACGAAACCGTTTTGAGCAGCGTGGAAAAGGAGCAGGAAAAACGCAGGATCATGAAACAGGTTGAGCAGGAAATCGAGGAAGAATACGGCGGCGAACTCCGGAAACTTACCTTCAGCCAGGGAAAGATCCTCATCAAACTCATCGACCGTGAAACCGGCAATTCCTCATACGATCTGGTAGAAGATTTCAGGGGCAGCTTTATGGCCTTTTTCTACCAGTCGTTTGCCAGGCTATTTGGTTACAATCTGAAAATCAAATACGATCCCGAAAATGAAGACAGAAATATCGAGGTGATCGTGCGAATGATCGAAAGCGGTGTGATCTGATTCTATTCGGGCAAAAATTCCATGGTTTTCATTGCCCTCGATGCTTCCCGGAGATTATACTTGCGCATTTCAAGCAATTTCCAGTGCACATTGCGGAAACCCTGCCCGGCTTTTCTTTCAAAATTGAAATTGCTGTTGAGCAGGCGTCTGTCGTAATAGCCGATACAGTTGCCAAAATCATCCCCGAATTTCATCAGCGCACTCAGAAAATACATGCCGGTATCATACCCTTCAAAAGCGTACTTAACAGGTTCGGTGGCATACCGTTGCCTGAATCCGCGAACGAAATTCCTGACGCGGGGATCGCCGTAATCCACATAATCGTCGGCAAACATGTGGGTGTTCAGGTTGTTAAGATATTCCAGTTCCAAATCTTCGATATCGCGGAGACGCGGCATGCCAACCACCGTAATATTGAATGTGTCGCGCAGTTCATTAAGATTTCTGAAGATATCAAAAATAAACACGTTGTTCTCCGAATATGTCACCACCACATTATCGTGATCCGTAGAAGCATTGTGCATAAATGTATACAAACTGTCGCGCATGTAAATGATCTCATGGTAGAGCGTAGTAAAGGGATACGGCCGGTTATTCAGCTTATTGTTCAAAGTGGATTTCAACCTGCCGAATTCCAGTGCATTCCGGTATTCATTATGTTTTGCAAGAAATATTTGTGAATTACCGTGATGTGTGTTGAGGAAATCCGCCAGAATATGGAATTGTTCATCAATCGTAGGCTGCACCTTAAAAACAAACGGATTATCATAAATGATTTCTTCGCGGTTCGACAAAGGATTGACAATATGGATTTCATGCTCGCGTGCAAACTCCGCCACAATTTTAAAGCTTGTGCTGTACACCGGCCCGATGATCAGATCCATCCGCTTCAGTTCGGGATTGCGCAAAAGCTGTTTGGTATCGAATACGTCGTCCTCCACGTTGTATACATAAATATCGGCATTCAATCCGAGTTTTTTCAGCGAATCCACAGCCATCATGAAGCCTTCGTAAAACTGGATAAAGGCAAAGGGCTTGATAAATTCCGGCTCTCCCCGTAGTTGGTTATGTATCTGAAGCGAATCCATCACAGAATAGAACAGCGGCAGCATCAATGCAATACGGTATTCGCCGTGTTTCATCATGCCTGCACAATGTTCTTCTTCCGATATCCTGGGGGTAAGTCGCTCAGCATCTTCGGGTTCGATGATTTCGATGTTGTCTGTGGGTTCGCGCTGTTCTGCGGTAAGCTCGGGCAATGGAATCCTGATCACCTGGCCCTTCTGCAGGTGACGCGAAATGTAGGGATTGAGCGACTTCAACCGGTCGATGTCAATATCATATTTTCGCGACAGCCGGTTGAGGGTCTGCCTGTCGCGAACTTTGTGGGTGATAAAAGTTTCTGCCTGCTCCGAAACCGGAATCCTGATGATCTGCCCATTTCTCAACTGATCGTCAATCCCGGGATTAAGGGCATAAATACTGTCGATGGAAACACGATATTTAACGGCCAGCTCGTATAACGATACGCGGCTTTTTGCCTGATACTCGAAAGATTCTTCCTGCTGTTGTTGCTGTGGGTCGGTTTCGGTAAGGGGTTCGGCTGTGCCGGCAACAGGAAGTTTGATCAGCATCCCTTCTTTAAGCTCATCCGTCAGGCCATCGTTCAACGCCCTGATCTCTTCCACCGACACATTGTACTCACGCGCCAGTCCGTAAATGGTTTCGCCTTTGCTGACACGACGCAGGTTTACGGCCTTTTCCTGTTGTTTTACATCACGCGGTGAGGCGGGAATTTTTATGTACTGCCCAGGCTTCAGATCTTCGGTCAATCCATAATTGGCCGACATGATATCCTCTACCTTTACGTGGTACGCCATGGCAATGGCATACAGCGTTTGCCCTGCTGAAACCTTATGCAGGTAATAATCTTTTCCGCCGATATTTTCGATGACATTCGAGCGGGGGATATTTTCGTAATCCTGTGCCTGTGCCAGGGTTGTGAAGCAGATTGTAAAAATGATAAACAGAATCCTTACTGGCTTCATTT
>JBKHBQ010000306.1:0-4524 GCA_046542305.1 Bacteroidales bacterium | reverse complement strand
GCTTCAGACCGCTTTTGTAGTGAAGGATTTCGCTGGTGTCGCCTTCGGGATAGTAACTGACGGAAGGGCCTGATTTTTTCCCGTTTTCATATTTTTCGCGCGTTAGCAGAAAACCCACAGGGTGATAAAAATTCCAGGTGCTGTCCTTTTCCTTATCGAGATAAAAACCTTCTGCCATCAGTTGCCCGCTTTCGCGATAGGTTTTGATAAAGGCGCGGCGCCCTTCGTCGCTGATCTGCGACACTGCCTTAACGATGCCATCGGGATAATAATAGGTGAAAGTACCATAGGGCACATCGTCCCTGAACCGGCCTTCATAGATAATGTTTCCCTGATCATCGGTTTTTTTCCACAAGCCCTGTTTCAGTCCCTGTGCGTCGGTGCGGTTGATGGCGGTATCGGATATCTGCGCCTGCATGGGAAGAAATACTACTGCCAACATAAAGATGATGGTGAAGCGGAATGTGTTCATTTTGTTACATATGTCCTGCATGATGATGAAACGCAAAAAGGGATGAATTATTTATTTGTGCCGCTTAATCGATTAATTTTGCAGGATCAAAAAAAGGGAGACATTTTGAAAAGTTACGCTTCGAAACTGCTTGAAAATGCTGTAGAGGAATTGTCGCGCCTGCCGGGCATCGGCCGCAAAACCGCTTTGCGTCTGGCCTTGCATATACTTGGCGAGGAGGCCGGCGTGGCCGAATCGCTGGGGAAGGCGCTGGTGAAAATGCGCAACGAGGTGATCTATTGCAGGATTTGCCATAACATTTCTGATCAGGAAGTTTGTGAGATATGCAGCAATTCGCGGCGCAACAATGCGGTGGTGTGCGTGGTAGAGGATATCCGCGATGTGATGGCCATCGAGAATACGTCGCAGTACAACGGCGTGTACCATGTACTGGGCGGAGTGATCTCTCCCATGGATGGCATCGGCCCCGGCGACCTGACCATCCAAAAGCTGATCGGACGCGTTAAAGACGATGAAATTTCAGAAGTGATCTTTGCCCTTCCGGCCACCATCGAGGGCGATACCACCAATTACTACATCTTCAAACAGATTAAAGAATTTAATGTGCTGGTAACTACCATTGCCCGTGGCGTCTCAGTGGGGGATGAACTGGAATATGCCGATGAGATCACTCTGGGACGTTCGATCATCAGCAGGCTGCCCTATGAAAACTCTATGCGCGGGCAGTAGCAGAGCCGCTATCATTCCTTTTTCATTTCAGTGTTTGTTTCCGCTTCCTCTTCACCGAAAAGATCGAGTTGATTGGGTGTTGCGTAATTCGGCGGTTTTTCCTCGGCCTGCAGCGACAGGAAATGATCGATGGATCGTTTGATCAGTTTAATCGGGGTGGTTCGCCTGACCCTGCAGTTCTTTTCAAGGGATTTCTTCTGACGGTCGGTCAGTTTGAATGAAATGATCCTGTATTTGGTGGCTTTACGCTTTTTTTTTCTCTTCTGTGCCATGGCTTGGTTTTGATCCTGTTTTCGACTGCTAAAATTAAAAGTTCTTGCCTGATTACATGCGGCTGAATGCATGAAAGTTATCCACACATCCCGATAATTGTTAACAATTTCCCGGAATATGTGGGGCAAATGGACCAATTTGTAACGGCTGCTGTTGATGCCTGAAAAAATTGAGATTTTTTTGTTCTGACGCTGACGTTATTATCCTGTAGCGTATTGCGGAGTCAGGGCTGCAGCGACAAGGATTTGCGATGTGAAGATTTAATGCCTCAGGTGATGCTTCCGATATCCTCCATAATCTTCGTGGCCAGCGCATTGGCTGCGGCCTCCGATTCACTCTCGGAATAGATGCGGATAATGGGTTCGGTGTTGGATTTACGCAGGTGTACCCACTCCGTTCCAAATTCGATTTTTAGCCCGTCGATGGTATTGGTTGGTTGGTCGCTGTACTTTTCATGAATTTTTTCCAGGATCTTATCTACATCCATTTCCGGTGCAAGCGCGATTTTGTTTTTGGAAATATGATAGCGTGGGTATTGATCGCGGATGGCCGAACAGCTTTTTCCGCTTTTGGCCATGTAGGTAAGGAACAGTGCAATTCCCACGAGTGCATCGCGGCCGTAGTGTGATGCGGGATAAATCACGCCTCCGTTGCCTTCGCCGCCGATGAGGGCATCGGTTTGCTTCATCACCTCCACCACATTTACCTCGCCAACCGCAGCGGCTTTATAGCTTCCGCCGTGGCTTTCAGTTACTTCGCGCAACGAACGTGTGGAGGAAAGGTTCGATACCGTATTCCCTTTGTGGTGCTGCAGTACGTAATCGGCCACGGCCACGAGCGTGTATTCCTCGCCAAACATCAGCCCGTTTTGCTGAACGATGGCCAGGCGGTCAACATCCGGATCTACGGCAAAACCTACATCACATCCATTTTTCTTTACGGCGGCCGAAAGTGAGGTAAGATTTTCGGGCAGCGGCTCGGGATTGTGCGGGAAGTTTCCACTTGGATCACAAAATACTTCTACCACATTTTTTACCCCGAGTGCTTTCAGGAGCCGTGGAATGGCGATGCCTCCGGTTGAATTCACAGCATCCACAGCCACCGTAAATCCTGCCTTGGCTATGGCCGCTGCATCCACCAGTTCGAGGGCAAGCACTTTTTGGATGTGCCGGTCGATCCGGGTGTCGTCGGTACGGTAGGTGCCCAGATTTTCTATCGGGGCAAACACGAATTCCTGCTTTTCTGCAATTTCGAGAATTTCCTTCCCTTCCATATCCGAAAGAAATTCACCCATTTCATTAAGCAGCTTCAGGGCATTCCATTGTGCTGGATTGTGGCTGGCAGTGATGATGATTCCGCCTTGGGCGTTCAGGTCAGGAACGGCTACTTCCACAGTGGGAGTGGTCGACAGGCCGAGATCCACCACATGGAGGCCCATCCCCGTAAGGGTGCCGCAAACCAGATGATTTACCATAAACCCCGACAGCCGCGCATCCCTGCCTACAACAACGGTAGCTTGCATGCCGCGGTTCCTTTCAGAGATAAAGGCCGCATAAGCCGAGGTAAATTTTACAATATCAATGGGGGAGAGGCCTTCGCCGGGCTTACCACCGATAGTCCCGCGTATTCCTGAGATGGATTTGATAAGCGTCATAATGCTGATTTTTGGACAAAATTAATGTCTTTTTTCCAGGCATCAGATAATTCTCCCGCCGGGCCTGCGTTATCAAAAGCCGTTACCTGTTGATAAATGGATAAGGGGCATGTTATCAAATTGTTAAGTGCTGGTTAATTATTTCCGGCTTTTTCAGGCCGTTGAAGAAAAAATGTACCTTTGTTTTTGATTTTAATTATCATTTTATGAAAGAAGAATTTGATCCTTTCGGCAGTGATTTGAATGAGTTGGTAGGGAGATTTGATGAAATGGTCAGACATGAGAAGATGTATTTTTTCGATGTGGAAGAATTCGAAGAGATCATCGATTTTTACCTTGAAAGAAATAACTCCAAAAAAGCACGGGTGGCCATCGATCATGCATTGCGGCAGCACCCTGCTTCCAATACCTTTCTATTGAAGAAGGCGCAATATCTGGCAGGCATCAACAAAACGGTAAAAGCGCTGGAAATCCTTAACAGGCTTGAATTGCTGGAACCCCAAAACCCGGATATTTATCTGGCAAAAGGTTCGGTATACAGCCGTTTGAAAAAATACAAAAATGCAGTGGAAGAGTACCACAAAGCCATTGCTTATTCTGATGACAAGGACGATATCTACACACGCATTGCTTACGAATACGAGGAAATTAACGATTACGACAATGCCATCAAATACCTGATCAGGGCGCTGGATGAAAATCCTGAAAATCAAGCTGTGATCTATGAGCTTTCGTTTTGCTTCGAAATTGCCGGACGCGAGGAAGACAGCATCGATTTCTTTAAGCGGTTCCTCAACAAGAACCCGTATTCCGACATTTCGTGGTTCAACCTCGGAATTGCCTATTCCAACCTGAGCCTTTACGAAAAGGCCATTGATGCTTACGAATATGCGATAGCCATTACGCCCGACTTTTCGTCGGCATACTTCAACAAGGCCAATGCCAATGCTAACCTGGGACGATACCTGGAGGCAATTGAAGCATACAACGAAACACTGGAGATGGAAGAGCCCGAAGCGCTCACATATTTTTATATCGGCGAGTGCTACGAAAAGCTCGAGGACTACGAAAAAGCATATACCAATTATCAGTCCTCTATCAAAATCAATCCCAACCTGGCAGATGCCTGGATGGGCCTTGGCGTGATCAACGACAAAACCGGCAACGAAAAGGTGGCCCTGAAATACATGCTGCGTGCGGTGGAACTCGATAACGGAAATACCGAAAACTGGCTCACGCTGGCGGATGCTTATTACCGCTACGGCCTTTCGGACAAGGCGCGTGAAGCATACGAAAAAGCCGTAAGTATCGATCCGCTGCATCCCGATGTGTGGTTGGATTATTCAGCCCTGTTTGCCTTCGAGGGGCAGTTGGCCAAAGCCATCGACATCCTTGC
>JBKHBQ010000028.1:0-23191 GCA_046542305.1 Bacteroidales bacterium | reverse complement strand
CTTTGGCGGCGGCATCGTAAGCCGCGGTGAACTGTTTATGGGCGATAATTCGGCACAGGGCGAGATCAACCGTATTCGCAACCGGGTGCATCCGTTTTACAGCGTTGAAGAAACCGTGAGTATCCGCGGCATAAAAAAAGCCTACTGCCGCGACGCCAAAATTGATGAAATGATTTCACCCACGCCCCAATCAATTTACGAAATAGCAATGGGAAAAGTTCAGGGCAATCAGGAGGCAGCCCGAAATGCCTATAAAAAATTCGCCATTGCTGCCGGCGATGCCCTGGCCAATGCCATCACGCTGGTCGACGGCCTGATCGTGCTCGGCGGCGGGATGTCGGGTGCACATCCGCTGTTCCTGCAACAACTGGTGAGAGAAATGAACAACAAATTCGAAATGCCTTCGGGCAAATCACTTTCACGGCTCGAAATCCAGGTATTCAATCTTGAAAATGAAAAGGATCTGAAGAAATTTCTGTCAGGAAATGCCCGCGAAATTCAGGTTCCCTTCAGCGAGAAGAAGATCACCTACGATCCGCTAAAAAGGATAGGCGTTGGCATCAGCCGGCTCGGGACTTCCAAAGCCACATCAGTCGGGGCCTGTGCTTTTGCGCTCAATGAACTGGATAAGGTGCAGGGGTGATGTTTGTTTGCGGCACCAATCGGTCTGCTTCGGTTCATGTTCGCCCGAAAACTTGCGACAACTATTGCTGATGGTTCAGAGAAAATTATCGATCATAAAAAAACGGCATCGAACTTCATGAAACATTACCAGAATACTGTTTCTGAGAGCAAATAGAATTCCTGCTCGGATTTCAGCAACAGAGTTTTTTAATGACCACTCCATGACCTTCCTCAAATACGCCTCATCAAGATTATCATTACTTTTGCAATTTCTCAGGCAAGGCGTATGAAAGTTACCGGGTTTACCATTGTTCGCAACGGCGTGAAGTTCGATTATCCGTTTATCGAATCGATCCGTTCGGTGTTGCCACTGTGCGACGAAATGATCGTTTCCATAGGCAATTCGGAGGATGAAACGCTGGAATGTGTGAAGAATATCGGAGACCCGAAAATCCGCATCATCGAAACTATTTGGGACGACAGCCTCCGCGAGGGCGGCCGGGTACTGGCGGTGGAAACCGACAAGGCCAAGGCCGCCATCAGCACCGACACCGACTGGTGCATATACATCCAGGCCGATGAAGTGCTTCATGAACAGGATTATCCCCACATCCGTAAAGCCATGAAAGAAAACCTGAACAACCGGCGCGTGGACGGCCTGCTTTTCGATCACCTGAATTTCTACGGCTCCTTCGATTACATTGCCGACTCGCGAAAATGGACATATAAACAGATCCGGGTGATCCGCAACGATCCGGCCATCAAATCCTTTCGCGATGCCATCAGTTTTATGAAAAACGGTAAACGTCTGGGTGTAAAAAAAATTCATGCCACCGTGTACCACTATGGCTGGGTGCGCAAGCCCGACGCTATGCAGGAAAAACTGGAAAGCTTCAACAAACTCTGGCACGACGACGAATGGATGCAAAAGAATTTCGAAAAAGTAGACACCTTCGATTATTCCAATATCGATTCGCTGTCGCGGTTCGGCGGAACACATCCTGAAGTGATGCACGGGCGCATCCGCCGCATGAACTGGGAATTCAGCTTCGATCCCACCAAAAGGATCAAACTTTCGCTGCGGCTGCGCCTGCTCAACTGGCTGGAGAAAAAGCACGGCATCGAAATTGGAAAATTCAGGACGTATCGCATAATCAGATAATTAAAGCTTCAGATGTCAGAAAAGGAATTGTCAGAAAACACACAAGATCACCAGGAGGAGGAAATGACCTTCTGGGAGCACCTCGAGGAGCTTCGATGGCATATCGTGCGGTCGGTCGGCGCCGTGGTGATCCTGGCTGTGCTGGCATTTATAAGCAAGGACATCATTTTCAATTATGTGATCCTGGCGCCCAAATCTTCTGATTTTATCACCAACAGGCTGCTTTGCGAGCTCAGCAGGTGGATTTCGTCCTTCTGGGCTGCCATTTCGCCCGAAGCACTCTGCATCGAAAATTTCAACCTCAAGCTCATCAACATTAAAATGGCGGGACAATTCCTGATCCATCTGTACATATCGGTTTTTGCCGGCATCATCGTGGCCGTTCCCTATATCATCTGGGAAATCTGGCGCTTCATCAAACCGGCGCTTTACCGGCACGAACAGCAACATACGCAGGGCGCGGTTTTCTGGAGTTCGTTCCTTTTCCTCATCGGGGTCATGTTCAGCTATTTCCTCATCGTGCCGCTGGCTGTTATGTTTCTTGGATCGTACAACGTAAGCCAGAGCGTTGAAAACCAGATTGCGCTCACTTCGTACATCAGCACGGTGGTATCGCTCACTTTTGCCGTGGGTCTGGTTTTCGAGCTGCCCATCTTCATGTTTTTCTTCACCAAGGTAGGGATCGTCACCCCGATGTTTTTGCGCAAAAGCCGCAAAGCGATGATCGTGGTGGTGCTGATCATTTCGGCCATCATCACCCCTGCCGATGTTTTCAGCCAGATTTTGGTGGCGCTGCCATTGTTCGGGCTTTATGAGATCAGCATCAAAATCTCCGACAGGGTATATAAAAAGCGCGGGGAAGAACTTGCCGGATGATGAAAATAATTCAACGACATAACCACCCGCTCTATTCCATACGCAAAACATGGAATCCGGTACTTTTTCAGGGCACCAAAAAAAAGTCGAGGTATTTCGAGGGATGGTATTTCAAGCTGGTTTCCGAAGGTGGCAAGCATATCTGGTCGGTGATTCCGGGAGTTTCCATCACAGGTGATAACAACCGCCATGCATTTATCCAGCTCATCAATGGAAAAACTGCTGAAACCTGGTATGTAAAATATCCTTTGGGCGATTTCAGGTTTTCACAAAAAGAATTTCTTGTGGAAACAGGCCGTAGCAGGTTTTCGTATGAAGGTCTGGATTTAAACATCGATGATCCCGCCTCCGGGCTTAAAGTTTACGGCACAATCGGGTTTCGAAACATCCGGCCATTGGAATCTACCCTGCTTAATCCGGGAATCATGGGCTGGTATTCGTTTGTTCCGTTCATGGAATGCTATCACGGATTGGTGAGCATGGACCACGATCTTTCGGGGAATCTCATAATCAATGGTGAGAAAATCAGCATGAAAGACGGGAAAGGTTATGCCGAAAAAGACTGGGGCCGCTCAATGCCATCGGCCTGGATATGGATGCAAAGCAATCATTTTGAAAAGGAAGGCGTTTCGCTGATGCTTTCCATCGCAAAAATCCCGTGGCTCCGAAGCTCGTTTACAGGCTTCTTGTGTGTGCTGCTGCTTAACGGAAAAATTCATCGCTTTGCCACCTATACCGGAGCCGTGATCGAACATATCGAACTAACAGGTGACAATTTATCGACAAGTATCACAAACAATGAATACCGGCTCCAAATTACGGCATCACATGCTTCGCGCGGGATGCTGGCCGCACCGCTGAATGGCGCCATGGACCGCCGCATTGCAGAAAGTGTGGATGCACACATTGAACTGAAGGTGACCCACAATGCCGGTGAAATAATTTTCGCCGGAACAGGAGTTCATGCCGGGCTGGAACTGGTCGGTGATATGGATGAACTGCCTGTATAAAAAAATAATACAATTTTAACAGTGCCCAACCGGCTGTCCAAATATTTCTGGTAATGTACGTTATCGAAACTGCTTTTTCTGCACAACCGTGATTCTCAGCGCAGAGCTTTTATATAAAAATTCACACAAGCTGCTGTTTACGATTTCTTACATTTAAGTAAGTATCACATATTCAGCTTTATCCTGCTGCAATATTTTTTATTTTTCCCTTCTCAGAAATCTCTTTTTAAAGTACTTTTGTGAAAATTTTCACATTGTTCAGATACAAACAATTAAACGTTTCTAAAATATGAAACCAACTCACATAGAGCACATTGGAATTGCAGTAAAAAATCTTGAAGAAAGCATCCGTTATTATGAGGACGTGTTGGGACTTAAATGTTATGCCGTGGAAGAAGTTCCGGATCAGAAAGTAAAAACCGCCTTTTTCATGGTAGGCCAAACCAAGATCGAACTTCTGGAATCAACCGATCCGGAAGGACCCATAGGTAAATTTATTGAAAAGAAAGGCGAGGGCATCCATCACCTGGCATTTGCCATGGAAAATGTTGAAGCAGCCTTACAGGAAGCCGAAGAAAAAGGCATCCGCCTGATCGACAAGACTCCGCGCAAAGGCGCCGAAGGGCTTCAAATCGGATTTCTCCACCCCAAATCCACACATGGTGTGCTCACTGAATTTTGTGGACAGTAAATCAAATAGTTTTTTAAACTTCAATCAAAAAAAACAATTGTGAATAACCGGGATAAATTACAGCAACTGATCGACCTCAGGGTGAAAGCACGTGAGGGTGGCGGTGAAAAACGCATCCAGACCCAGCATCAGAAGGGAAAATACACGGCCCGCGAACGCATCGAAATGTTGCTTGATGAAGGCAGTTTCGAAGAGTACGACATGTTTGTGACCCATCGCAGTCACGACTTCGGAATGGAAGAGCAGGTATATCTTTCTGACGGCGTTATTACAGGACACGGCACCATCGACGGCCGGGTGGTATATGTGTTCTCGCAGGATTTTACGGTTTTTGGCGGATCGCTGTCAGAAACTTTCGCCCAAAAAATCTGTAAGGTTATGGATCAGGCCATGAAAGTTGGCGCACCCATTATCGGCATCAACGATTCCGGGGGAGCGCGTATTCAGGAAGGGGTGAAAAGCCTGGCCGGCTATGCCGAGATTTTTCAACGCAACATCCTTGCTTCGGGAGTAATTCCGCAGATCTCCGCTGTTTTCGGTCCCTGCGCCGGCGGAGCCGTTTATTCGCCCGCACTTACTGATGTGATCATCATGAGCGACCAGACGAGCTACATGTTTGTTACCGGACCCAAGGTAACCAAAACCGTCACCGGCGAGTCGATCTCGGAAGAAGATCTGGGCGGTGCCACCGTTCATGCCACCCGTTCGGGTGTTGCACACTTCCGTGCAGATAATGAAGACGAAGGCATCATGCTGATCAGAAAAACACTGGAATATCTTCCGCAGAACAACCTCGAAGATCCCATCACCACCGAATGCCACGATCCCATCGACCGCAAGGACGATATGCTGAACGAGATCATCCCGGACAATCCAAATACGCCATATGATGTAAAGGACATTATTTACACCATCGTCGACGACAGCGAATTCCTGGAGTTTCACCGGCATTTCGCCAAGAACATCATCGTAGGCTTTGCCAAATTCAATGGACAGCCCGTGGGAATTGTTGCCAACCAGCCTAATTTCCTCGCCGGCGTGCTCGACATTGACGCTTCGCGCAAAGCAGCGCGCTTTGTCAGACTTTGCGACGCCTTCAACCTGCCGATCATCACGTTGGTGGATGTTCCCGGATTTTTACCCGGCAGCGGCCAGGAGTACGGCGGTATCATTATTCACGGTGCAAAACTTCTGTTCGCCTATGGCGAAGCCACGGTACCCAAAATTACCATCACACTGAGAAAATCCTATGGCGGTGCGCACGACGTGATGGGCTCCAAGCAGCTACGTGCAGATATCAACTACGCCTGGCCTTCGGCAGAAATCGCCGTGATGGGCCCGAAAGGCGCCATCGAAGTGCTTGAAGGGCGTAAGATCAAAGAAATCAAGGATCCCGAAGAAGCCCAGAGATATACCGAGAAGAAAGAGCAGGAGTACCGCGACATGTTT
Organism: Bacteroidales bacterium; assembly: GCA_046542305.1. Classification (GTDB taxonomy): domain Bacteria; phylum Bacteroidota; class Bacteroidia; order Bacteroidales; family 4484-276; genus JBKHBQ01. The sequence goes on along the minus strand of JBKHBQ010000028.1, from coordinate 17,379 downwards.
GCAAATCCCTATCAGGCTGCGCGATATGGTTATATCGACGATGTGATCGAACCACGCAATACCAGGTTCCGCATCATCAGGGCATTGCAAACACTGGCAACCAAAAAGGATTCGCTGCCGCCTAAAAAACACGGTAATATTCCGCTCTAAAAAAAACAGGATGATGATACCATTGGAAATAGCATTTGATTTTGCAAAGGTTACAAATTTCAGCGTCACGGTGGCGGTGGTGGGATACCTCATTGTATTCTCCGCCCTGGTGCTGCTGTTTTTTGTATTCAGTGCCATGCCCAAATTTATCAACTTAAATGCAAGAAGAAAGCTGAAAAAAGATGGCCGGTGTGACGACTGCGAAGTGATGCACGTAGAGGGCGATGTGAATGCCGCCATCAGCATGGCGCTTTTTCTTTACCTCAACGAAATTCATGACGAGGAAAGCGACGTGATCACCATTAAGCGGGTGTCGAAACAGTATACGCCCTGGAGTTCGAAAATTTATTCAACCAACACTTATTTCAGAACACCGTTACAATGAAAAAATTCAAATTCACCATAAAAGGACACGAGTACGAGGTGGAGGTTCTTCAGTTTGAAGATAACCGAGCCGTCCTCGAAGTAAACGGAACCAATTACGAGGTGGAAATCCAGCACGAAGTAAAGCAGTCGAAAACGCCCAAGCTCGTAAGGCAGGAAATTCAAACCCGCCGCCAGGACAGCAAGATTAAAAAAACCATCACCAAAACAGCAGGCCACGAGGTAAAATGCCCGTTGCCCGGAAACATCATGCAGGTGTTTGTAAAGAACGGCGACCAGGTGAAGCTCGGCGATAAGCTGGTGATGTATGAAGCCATGAAGATGGAAAACACCATTGCTGCAGAAAAAGACGGCGTGATTAAAAACCTGAAAGTTCAACCCGGCGACAACGTCTTGCAGGGTGAAACCCTGATGGAAATCGAATAAGCGGATGTTAAAGGAATTTCTTTGCCAATCAAAAACAATCACCAGATGAAACGATTTCTCACAGTAATTGGAATAATCGCTATCCTGGCATCGATCTACACCACCTTTGATATGGGCGGAAGCAAAGCCACCGCACAGGAAAAGGTACAGATCGAACAACAGGATCAAACGGCCACCGGGCATCCGCAAACCATCGATACAGAAGAGCTCGAAGAAGATTCGGCTGCAGAAAAGGGTATTAACAAATTCTTCAGGTATACCGGATTTGCCAATGCCACTGCCGGTCACCTGATCATGATCGTGGTGGGATTGTTCTTTATTTTTCTGGCCATCCGCTACGATTATGAGCCGCTGTTGCTTATTCCTATCGGCACCGGCATCCTGATCGGGAACATCCCGTTCATGCTCGACGCCGGCCTGAAACTCGGAATTTATGAAACAGGTTCGGTAATGAACTACTTGTATTTCGGGGTAACCCAGGGTATTTATCCTCCGCTGATCTTTCTTGGAATCGGTGCCATGACCGACTTTTCGTCGCTGATCTCCAATCCACGGCTGATGCTGTTGGGTGCTGCCGCGCAGGTAGGTATTTTTGCCACCTTCATCGGTGCGCTGGTGCTGGGATTTCATCCCGCCGAGGCGGGAGCCATCGGGATTATCGGCGGTGCCGACGGCCCTACGGCTATCTTCCTGTCGTCGAAACTGGCCAACGGTATCAACATTTTGCCCGACGGAACCCGTGTGCAAAACCTGATCGGCCCCATTGCCATTGCCGCGTATTCTTACATGGCCCTGGTGCCGGTGATTCAGCCGCCTATCATGCGGTTGTTCACCAATAAGAAGGAAAGAAAGATCAGGATGAAATCACCGAGGGCCGTTACCAAACTCGAAAAAATCCTGTTTCCCATCATCGGCCTGCTGCTTACGGCATTTATCTCCCCAAGTGCACTGCCACTGCTGGGTATGTTGTTTTTCGGAAACATCCTGAAAGAAAGCGGCGTAACCAAACGCCTGGCCGATACGGCAAGAACCTCGCTGATCGACATCGTGACCATCCTTCTCGGACTAACGGTGGGCGCTTCAACGCAGGCCGATGTGTTCCTTACCAGCCAGTCGATACTGATTTTTATACTTGGTGCCCTCTCGTTTATGGTGGCCACGGCAGGCGGTCTCTTATTTGCCAAAGCAATGAACCTTTTCCTCAGGGGCGACAACAAGATCAACCCTTTGATCGGTGCCGCCGGAGTATCGGCAGTTCCCGACAGCGCCAGGGTAGTGCAGATGGAAGGATTGAAGAACGATCCGCAGAATCACCTGCTTATGCATGCCATGGCGCCTAACGTATCGGGAGTTATCGGTTCGGCGGTAGCCGCGGGTATTTTGCTAAGCTTCCTGCTCTGATGCACGTGTAAATTTTCCATCATATTGCCGGCTTTCCTTTACAGGGGCCGGTTTTTTTTTGATTAAAAATGAATATGTTTTACTTTTGAGGCAAAAATTTGACATGCTGATCATAGGAATTGCCGGCGGATCGGGCTCGGGAAAAACCACCGTGGTAAACAAGATCATTAAGGGTCTGCCAAAGAATTCGGTTTCTGTTATTTCTCAGGATTCCTATTACAAGGACAACGGGCACCTGTCGGAGGAAGAAAAAAAGAAAATCAATTTCGACCATCCGGCCTCCATCGAATTCGAGCTTTTGAACAAGCATCTCGAAATGCTCATCAGCGGTGAATCTATTGCCAGGCCCATCTATTCCTACGTTACCTGCGCCCGGGCAAAAGAAACCGTGCAGGTGGAACCCAAAAAGGTAATCATTGTCGAGGGTATCCTTATTTTAACCAATGCCAGGCTCCGGAATAAGTTCAGTGTAAAAATTTTCGTAGATGCCGACACCGACGACCGCCTCATGCGTATTATCAAGCGCGACCTGATCGAACGCGGCCGCTCGGTGCAGGATGTGCTCGGCCATTACGAAACATTTGTCAAACCCATGCACCTGCAGTTTATTGAACCTACAAAAAGATATGCCGACATCATCGTGCCTCAGGGCGGTACCAATTTGGTGGCAATCGATTTTCTGACTTCAAAAATTAAAATGAAACTGGATGAACACAGATAGTTTCATGCCTGTTGAGGAAAATCCTGCGCAATATCAATATTTTTAAATACTTTTATCCTTTGCATTCATGCCTCATTCGAAGTACAATAATGCTGAAAACTGGTAACGCTAAAGAATGATCTGTTTATGGGTGAAAGAAAAAAGATCAATATACTGGCTGTTGACGACAGGGAAGAAAACCTGCTGACCATAGAAAGCATTCTGGATTCACCTGAGATCAACCTTATCAAAGCCAGGTCGGGCAATGAAGCGCTGGCGCTGATGTTCGACTTTGATTTTGCCCTGGTGCTGCTCGATGTTCAAATGCCCGGCATGGATGGTTTTGAAGCCGCCGAGCTGATGCGCGGCTCCGAGAAAACCCGCCATATCCCCATCATCTTCATCACCGCCATCAACAAAGAAAAGAAACACATCTTCCGTGGCTACGATGCCGGTGCTGTGGATTATCTTTTCAAGCCTATCGAGGCGGAAATCCTTCAAAGCAAAGTGGGCGTTTTTATCGATCTGTACCGCCAGCGCAACACCCTCGAAGATCTTACCCTGAAACTCGAAAACACCATCACCGAACTGCTCAGCTCAAAGGAACAGCTTAAGGAAAGCGAGGTAAAGTACAAGGATATTTTCGAAAATGCCAACGAAGGTATTTTTGTCCTGCAAAACAACCGCATCAAATTCCATAATCCCAAAACCAGTGAAATCCTCGTTGGTGAATACGGCCGCCTGCTCAACAAAAAGTTCATCGACTTTGTCCATCCCGAATTCAGGCACCTGCTGCAAAGTGAGCATTTTGACAAACTGGGAAAAAATCTCCGGGATCAGCGCATTGCCATAAAAATTATCGACGGAAATGAAGACATCCGATGGGTGGAGATCAATTCGGTGGTGATCAACTGGGAAGGCAAGGAAGCGCTGCTGAATTTCATTATTGATATTTCGCAACGCAAGCGGGCGGAGGAGGAAATGAAAAATGCCCGCAAGCTGGCTGAACAGGCCAGCCGCACCAAGAGCGAATTTTTGGCCAATATGAGCCACGAAATACGTACACCGCTCAATGGCATCATCGGTATGACCGAGCTGGTGCTGATGGGCAGGCTCGATGACGAAATGAGAGAACGCATCGAAGCCATTAAATATTCGGGCGAATCTCTGCTGGATATCATCAACGACATCCTTGACCTTTCAAAAATCGAAGCGCGTAAACTGGAACTCGACATGGTGGAATTCAGCCTGCGCAGTGTGATCGAAAAAGTGCTGCGCCCGCTTTCGAGCAAGACCGCAACCAAAAACATCGAGCTGATCCTCGACATCGAGCCCGGGGTGCACAACTACTACATTGGTGATCCGGTGCGGCTGCGGCAGGTGCTGTTCAACCTTATCGGCAACGCCATCAAGTTTACGGACGAAGGCGAGGTAAAGCTGGTGGTGAAGCAGAAAAATCAAACCGAGCGCGAATCGGAACTGGAATTTTCGGTAATCGATACCGGCATCGGGATTCAGGAAGACAAGCTGCAGAACCTTTTCAAATCGTTCAGCCAGGCCGACAGTTCCACCTCCAGAAAGTTTGGCGGCACCGGGCTGGGGCTTGCCATTTCTAAGAGCCTGGTGGAAATGATGCGGGGAAACATCAGCGTAAAAAGCAAATATGGCGGTGGAAGCATCTTCAGTTTCAATATTTGCCTGGAAAAATCTACTGCCGAAATTCATGAAAGCGACACCGAAATTCATCCCGCCTTCAGGGATAAAAACATTCTGATTGCCGACGACAACCAGACCAACCGCAATATTCTCAGCGGACTGCTCAGGCACCTGGGAATCCGCTATGATGAAGCGGAGAATGGCCATGAAGCTTACCGCAAGATCCTGAAACAATCAGCCACCGAAAACCCCTTCCATATCGTGCTGATCGATTATCATATGCCGGAAATGGACGGGATTGAAATGGCCAAATTGATGCACAAGGAACAAAAGGTGAAACCCCTGCCCCACCTCATCCTTCTTTCATCGGACGATGTGAGCCTTCAACGGAAAAAACTCTCGGAATATGGTATTGCCAGATATCTCATCAAGCCGATCTTTAAAAACGACCTGATCAGAATACTCAACGAGGTTTCGGGGAGGGTTGAAACGGACAAATCCACCCGGCAGTCGTTCAAATCAACAGCCACAAACGACCTGAACAAAACAATGGACGTGCTGCTTGCCGAGGACAACCTGATTAACCAAAAACTGGCCAACGGGCTGCTCGAAAACCTTGGCTGCAAGGTAACCATTGCCGGAAATGGACGTGAAGCCGTAGATTTTGTGAAGGAAAAAAAATTTGACATCATATTTATGGATGTACAAATGCCCGAGATGGACGGCTTCGAAGCCACCGGAATCATCCGTGATTTGGAAAAGGATTCAGGCAGGCATACACCCATCATCGCTATGACCGCACATGCCATGAAGGGCGACCGCGAAAAGTGCCTTAATGCCGGAATGGACGAATACGTTACCAAGCCCATCAGCATCAAAAGCGTGTCGGAGGCCATCAGGCGCCTGAACATCATCGAACAAAATCAATAACAAAAACCAAAGAAATTAGCAGAGATATGAAAAAATGGTTCTTAAACCTGAAAATCAAGCACCGCCTCAACACGATGACTACTATTTCAATCCTGAGCATTCTGCTCATCGGGTATGCATCGTTTTACTTTTTCAGGACCACCAGGGTATTGACGCTTGTGCTTACCGAACAGCGCATCCATGATGTAAATTACCGTACCGGGCTACAGTTGTTTTACGAATATCTTCACAACGAAAATCCCGAAACCCTCGACCGCGCATACATGCATCTCGATTCGGCGGCACACATAGCATTGGTTTTTAGCAAATCCAGAGAATACTACGAACAATATGCCCACGACCGATACGTGGATATTCTGCTCGAAACTTATGGCCCCACCATCAACTATGAAAGAAGTGTGGCAAAACTGCTGGCAAGCCGCTTTGAGTTGATGATGTTTCTGAACAACCCGCAGATGAACAATGCGCTGGCTATTGCACATGAAGCATACCAGAATGGCATGAAAGTAAAGGCAGCGATCCGCAATTACCTGGAATATCCCGACAAGGCCGGGGTGTTCGAAAAGCTCGAGCAGGCCAAACAGGAAATGTCGAATATGGAGGTGCGGTTCGCCACTACCATCGACGAGCTGAATTCATTTGTAATCAACCTCCTGCTCATCAGCATACTTCTGATCGCGGGCCTGCTTACCGTTATCACCTTCATCTCATCGCGGGTAATATCAGGAACCATTTCCAAACCAATTATGAAGGTGGTCGAAAACCTGAGAAGCCTTTCAATGGGTGACCTGGACACGGATATTAAGGTGGAAACCCGCGATGAAATCGGAAAGCTGCAGTCTTCGTTTATCGCCCTTCAAAGCAGCCTGCGGCAAAAGTCGGATGTAGCCGCGGCCATTGCCGGTGGCGACCTCACCAAAAAGGCCGAGCCGCGCAGTGAAAAAGACGTGCTCGCTCATTCCGTTAATCAGATCGTGGACAATTTCAGCGAAGTAGTGGAGCAGGCCAACCGCATTGCCCGCGGCGACCTGGAAACTTCCATTTCCATGCGCTCGAAAAACGACGAGTTGGGAAGGGCATTGGTTTCGATGACCACCGAACTGAAAACTTCAAATGAAGAAAAACGCCGGCAGCTCTGGCAGAAAAACAGCCAGGCCGAGCTAAACGACGTGATGCGCGGGGAGCAGGAAATCGACGACCTGAGCCAGAAAATTATCAGCAAGCTGTGCGAGGTAATTGGTGCCAGTGTGGGTGCAATTTTTATCCGCGAAAACGATGAAACCTACCACATGGTGGGCAGCTATGCATATAAACGAAGAAAAAATATTTCGCCCCGCTACAAAAAAGGAGAGGGCTTGGTAGGGCAGGCTGTACTCGAAAAACAAAACATCATCATCACCTCTGTGCCTGAAAACTATTCACCGGTAAATTCAGGCCTGGGCGAAGCTCCGCCAAAGAACATCATCGTGGAGCCATGCATTTTCAACGATGAAGTGGTAGGCGTGTTCGAAATAGGTTCGTTTACCGAATTCACCGATGAACAGATCAGTTTTATCCACCTGATCAGCGAAAATGTGGCCATCGGGCTGCACGCTTCCAAAGGCCGCACCGAACTGAAAAACCTGTTGGCTAAAACCCAGGAACAAGCCGAAGAGCTGCAGGTTCAGCAGGAGGAACTGCGACAGGCAAACGAAGAGCTTGAAGAGCAAACAAAGGCACTCAAGGAATCGGAACAACAATTGCAAACCCAGCAGGAAGAACTGCGTGTTACCAACGAGGAGCTTGAAGAACGCACCCGTGCCATCGAAAAACAGCGCGACGATATCAGAAAGAAAAACGACGAACTGAAGCTGGCGCAAAAGGAGATCGAAAAAAAAGCGCAGGATCTTGAAATGGCAAGCCGCTACAAATCGGAATTTCTTGCCAACATGTCGCACGAGCTGCGCACGCCGCTCAACAGCATCCTGGTGCTTTCGCAAATCCTCTCGAACAACAAATCGGGCAACCTGAACGACAAGCAAATACAGTCGGCCAAAACCATCCACTCCTCCGGATCGAGCCTTTTGTCGCTCATTAACGAAATCCTCGATCTTTCCAAAATCGAATCAGGCAAACTGGAATTGAATGATGAGCGGATTCCCGTTGCAGACTTTCTGCATGAGATCGACGATATTTTCAGGCCCCTGGCCGTGGAAAAAGGCCTCGAGCTGAATATCAACGTCAGCCGCGAAGCACCGGTTTACATCCATACCGACAGCCTGCGCCTTCAGCAGATCCTGCGGAACCTGCTTTCGAATGCCATAAAATTTACCCACGAGGGCAGCGTGAACCTGAATGTGGACATGCCTGCCGATTTGGGAATGGATCTTGAAAAAGCGGGTTTGACCCGGGGACAGGCCGTTATGTTTGAAGTACACGACACCGGCATCGGCATTTCCGAGCAGCAGCAAAAAGTAATCTTTGAAGCCTTCACGCAGGCCGACGGCACCACATCGCGAAAATACGGCGGCACAGGCCTCGGGCTTACCATTTCCCGCAACCTTGCACATATTCTCGGTGGGGAAATTACGCTGGAAAGCACGCAGGGCAAGGGCACGAGGTTCCGGCTTTTCCTTCCTGTAAAAATCAGGCAAAAAGCGCCGGTAATCACAACGCAACCCGCGCCTGTTCAGGCGGAAACTATTGCTCCGCAGACGCAGGCAGAAGAAACCATTACCATCCCGGTGACAACGCCTTCAGGAAACGGAGGTAAAAAACCGGCACAACACACTGTTCAGGAAAGCGTAAAAGACGACCGTAAGATCATCAGTAAGGGTGATAAGTTTATCCTGATCATTGAGGACGATCCCAATTTTTCACAAATTCTTTACGACCTGGCCCACGAACGCGGCTTTAAATGCCTGATTGCTCCCAACGGCGAAACCGGATTGCACTATGCGGATTATTACAAGCCCGACGCCATTATTCTCGACATCGGCCTGCCCGGTATCGACGGCTGGCAGGTGATGGACCGCCTCAAGGAAAATCCCGAAACGCGGCACATTCCTGTTCATTTTATGTCGGGAAAGGATAAAAGCCTGGAGGCCATGAAAATGGGAGCCATCGGATTTCTTACCAAACCCATCAGCGTGGAGGAGATCGAAGGTGCTTTCGCGAAAATCGAGGATTATATTTCGAAACCATTGAAAAAACTTCTCGTGGTAGAAGACGACGATGATATGCGCAAGGCGATCGTGGAGCTGATCGATGATGCTGACGTGACCATCACTTCGGTACCAACCGGAGTTCAGGCCGTGAATCAGCTCAAAAAGGACGATTTCGACTGCATCATTCTCGACCTCGGGCTGAAGGATATGTCAGGCTACGAGCTGCTTAAAAAGATCGGCAAGAAAGGCGACAAGAGCGATATCCCGGTGATCATCTACACAGGACAGGAATTGTCGCGGGAGGAGGAAGAGCTGCTGCGTCAGTATTCCGACCGCATCATCGTAAAAGGCGTGCGCTCGCCCGAGCGTCTGCTGGCCGAAACCACGCTGTTCCTTCACCGTGTGGAATCAAACCTTCCGGAGGAAAAGCAGAAAATGCTCAAGGTGGTCCATAATAAGGAAGACATTATGAAGGACAAGAAGGTGCTGATTGTGGATGACGATATGCGCAATGTATTTGCCCTGAGCAGCCTGCTCGAGGAACGCGGAATGAAAGTGGAAGTGGGCCGCAACGGAAAAGAAGGTCTTGAGAAACTGGCTAAATCAGCGGATGTAAATCTCGTGCTCATGGACATTATGATGCCCGAAATGGACGGCTACGAAGCCATGCGCGAAATCCGGAAGAATCCAAAATTAAAGAAGCTGCCCATCATCGCACTCACTGCCAAAGCCATGCAGGGCGACCGCGAAAAATGCATAGGTGCCGGAGCCAATGATTACCTCACAAAACCTGTGGACACCGACAAACTGCTTTCTTTGCTCAGGGTTTGGTTATATCAGTAGCACATGAACGAAAAGGAAATTATTAAGGAAAACGAAGATATAGAGATCGAACTGTTCCTGCAGGCGATCTACATGAAGTATGGCTATGATTTCAGAAACTACGGAAAGGCGCACATCAAAAGGCGCGTAAGGCACCGTATTTCCGTTTCCGGCTTTGACTCGGTTACCGAAATGATTCACAGGTTACTTTACGATCAGGTGTTTTATCAGGAGGTGCTTCAGGATCTTTCCATTACGGTAACCGAAATGTTTCGCGATCCTGAGTTTTACCGCGCGGTGAGGAAAGAGGTTGTCCCATTGCTCAAAACCTATCCGTTCATAAAAATCTGGCATGCCGGCTGTGCCACCGGCGAAGAAGTATATTCCATGGCCATCCTGCTGAGGGAGGAAGGGCTGCTGAAGCGAAGCCAGATTTATGCCACGGATTTCAACCAACTGGCACTGCAAAAAGCCAGGAACGGCATTTATCCCATCGACCGCATCAGGGAATTCACGCAGAACTATCAAAAATCAGGAGGAAAATCATCGTTTTCTGATTATTACAATGCCCGCTACGAATCGGTAATCCTCAACGAATCACTGAAAGAGAATATCGTGTTTGCCGATCATAACCTTGTTACCGACGGAGTATTCGGTGAAATGAACATGATCGTGTGCCGCAACGTGATGATATATTTCGACAAGGATCTTCAAAACAAGGTGATCCGCCTGTTTTTCGACAGCCTCGTGCCCGGCGGATTTCTTTGCCTTGGCAGCAAGGAAAGCCTCCGCTTTGCCGAGATTGCGGGCCGGTTTGAAACCAGTTCGGAAAAAGAAAAAATTTACAGGAAAAAATTTACCGAATAAGAAGGTCACTTTGCTGAAAACAATCACCACGTGCTTTTTTATGGTAGGAAATATGAACGTGAATATGTAAATTTGAGGTTCTCATCTTTAGAAGTAAAATGTTGCAATGAAATACCTTGCTGTGGTCATCGGTGTATCGGCCGGAGGGATGAACGCCCTGGGAAAAATACTCCCTGTATTGCCGGGGGATTTCCCACTACCGGTGATCATAGTGCAGCATGTAAGCCCGCTTTCAGATAATTATATGATCCGCCACTTCAACAGCCATTCGAACATTACCGTAAAAGAAGCCGACGAAAAGGAAAAAATCAAACCCGGCACCGCCTACTTTGCACCCCCGAACTATCATCTGCTTATCGAAAAAGATTTCACCTTCTCGCTTTCGGTGGATGAAAGGGTAAATTTTTCCCGTCCATCCATCGATGTCATGTTCGAAACGGCTATTGATGCCTATTGTTCTTCGCTGATTGGCATTATCCTTACCGGGGCCAACAACGACGGCAGCAAGGGCCTTAAAAAGCTGAAGGATTGCGGTGGCCTCACCATCGTTCAGGATCCGGCGGATGCCGAAGTACGGGCCATGCCCGAGGCCGCCATCAGACTCGTGAAACCCGATCAAATCCTGAAAATAGATCAGATCGCGCCCTTCCTGATCAATACCATAAAAAAAAACTGAATAAGATAACATGTGCCGGAAATTCGGATCTTACATTATCGAACACGGTGTGACATTCCTCTCCTGCAGGTGTCCATGATGATGGGTATAAAAAAATAACAGAAATGAAAAAAATAATCCTGCTCCTCTCATTGTTACCGTTGTTGTTTTCCTGCAGACAGCAGCAAAATCCAAACATCATCCACCCGCTGTACCGTATTCAGGTTAAAATAGATCCGCAAGAACAATACCTGGATATCAGCGGACAACTGAGTATACCCGCGGACAAGGTTTCCGATACGGTTTCGCTTTACCTCCACCGGCAGTTCGATATCCGGCAGTTCTCGCTTAATGGCAACCGGAATTTTGCTGTGGATACTTCCGGCGGCGGGATCAGGTATCTTCCCGAGGCAATTAAAATTGTTTTTCCTTCTGCGGAAGATCGCGAAATGGCCGTCGTCAGTTTTTCCTATTCCGGCAGGATATCCGAACGTCCGGAATGGCTGGCAAATATTATTTCTGAAGATTGGACTGAAATTGGCTTGTACCTCCCCTGGTTTCCGTTTCATCCTGATCTGCGCCCCCTGGAATATGAACTCGATGTGGAAATTGATACGGCCTACAAAGTTTTTGCTATGGGTGAAAGAACTGCCGGTGACAACAGGATTCACTTCAAAACCATCTATCCTACCAACGACATCGTGGTTTGTGCAGCCAAAGATATGAAGCTCGAATCCACCGTGGTTGCCGGCAATGATTTTCACCTGGGATATTACAGCCTCGAACCGCCGGTGGTGGATTCGATGATGATTGATATAGAATTCATGTATGCGAAGTTCAACGAATGGTTTGGCAGAAAAGAGGGCAGCATGTATCTGGCCGAATCGAAACGGGAAAGCGGCGGAGCTTACGGCAGGCTGGGCGGGTTGTTCCTGCCCGGGTTCGAGGAGGCCGGCTATCTGGAATACCGCACCGGCTACCTGCGTTACCTCGGCCACGAACTGGCACACAACTGGTGGTACCGCGCCAACTCCGATACCTGGCACGACTGGCTCAACGAAAGTTTCGCCGAATACAGCGCACTCATGCTGATCCGTGAAAAATCGGGTACGGACGAATTCAACAGGCGACTGGAAAAATATGCTTCCGGAATCGATACGCTCGCACCGCTCTGGAAGCTCGACCGAAATCATGAGGATGCTTATGCCTCGCTGTACCGGAAAGGACCTGTGCTGCTGTCGGAGCTGGAAAAGAAAATCGGAACCCGTGATTTTGAAGCATTTTGTGCGGCATTGGTTAGTAAAAGAGTAAAGAATACAGAAGAATTTATAGGCGCACTTGATGAACTTCAGGGTAGGGAAATCGCCGACTGGTTTAAAAACCAATTGCAATCTCGCTGAAATTCCGCACAAAAAAACCCGCTGAGCAAGTCAGCGGGTACATAAATGGAGGTTATATGAAAACTATTTCTTAAAGATCGGCTTCCTTTTTGATTTGTTCCACCCACCGGTCAATCCGTTGGTCGGTTAATTCACCCTGCTGGTCTTCATCCAACGCCAGCCCGTAAAATTTATTATCTTCCACAGCTTCGGAACCTGTAAATTCATAACCCTCTACAGGCCACCTGCCAACGAGCCTGGCGCCATACTTGTCGAACTCCTTCTTCATGATCAACATTCCGTCTACAAAATTGTCGGGATAGAGAATATGATCGCCAAGGCCAAACAAGGCTACAGGCTTTCCTTTTACATCTGACTGGTCGATCGCTTCAAAGAAATCGAACCATAGGTTGTTGTCGTCGGCATTTTCCCAAACATCGGCGCCAACAGTAGAGCCACCAACGATCAGAAAATCAAAATCCTTCAGGTTCACGTCCTTCACTTCATCGATGCTGTGAATCTCAATCCTCTCTTCATCGAAGCGGTCATAGATCTTCCCGGCACAGGTTTCCACGTTGCCTCCCTTTGGCCAGTAGAACAATCCAATTTTTTTCATATTCAGTAGATCGGTTAGAATTATTTGCTTGTATTGTTAACGGACAAAATTAAAACTAATTAAGTCGTTGCCCCTGCACGCCTTTGTTTTTAACATACTTTAATAGCAAAACCATTGATTATCAATGCTGATCGTTTAGAAAAATCTTTGCTGTATGGCCAATGGAATCTTTAATGGGAATGAAATCATAGTTTAGTTTTTCCCTGATCCTGGAATTATCATAGTAATATCGTTTAAAAGCAGCACGTGTGGTTTCGCGGGTATAATTTCCCGAGCGGTCGAACAACGAAAAAATGCGCCAGCCGATTTCCCCCTTCCAGGGCTGCACTTTGATCCATGGCGGCCTGAGGTTCAGTTGTGCTGCAATTTCCCTGAAGAGATCCCTGTACGAGACGTCTTCGGCCGATACCACGAACCGTTCTCCGGAAATCTCCGATTCCATCAGCCGGATCATGATGTTCACCACATCACGTACATCCACATAACCGCTTACGCCGTTGGAATAAAATGGCATTCCTTTGTAAACCGCCGAAAACAAACGGGTGCTTCCGCTGCTCCATTCTCCCGGTCCGATGATGATCGACGGGTTTACGATCACCGCATCCAGCCCTTCCTCAATGCCGCGCCACACCTCGCGCTCGGCGGCGTATTTGCTTTGCGCATAAATGGAGTTGTGGCGCGAGGTTTTCCAGAAATGCCGTTCGGTGATGGTTTCGCCCTGCCTTGAGCGGCCCAGCGCCGACACGGAGCTTACATGACAAAGCTTTCCGATGCCCTTGTCGAGGGCCACATTCACCAGGTTGGCCGTTCCCTGCTGGTTCACACGCAGCATAGCATGGCGGTCGCGGCTTTCGAACGATACCTTTCCAGCACAGTGATACACCTGATCCACACCCTCCAGCGCCTCTTCCAGCGAAAAATGATCCAGCACATCGCCATCAACCCATTCGATGCGGTTGAAGAGTTCCTCCGGGTTTCCCACATACCAGGAAAAGGTTTTAATGACCTTTAAAAGATCGCTGTCCTGTCGTTTCAATGCCCGCACCTTTTTATTTTTTCTGAGCAGTTCCAGCAGCAGGTGTGCGCCCACCAGTCCGGTGCCTCCTGTAACAAATGTTTGCATGGCTTTAATTATCAAGTGTTTTTACCAGTTCGCGTTTTAGTTCATCTTTTTCGGAAGATAAAATGATAGGTGAAGATAAAAATCTGAACTCAGCTTTCCTGTGAGCTTTAACAATTCGCAATATCAGATTTACGCATTGCCATAAAAATAAGGGATTTTTTTATTCTCAGGGGGTAAAAATTCAAAATTCCCTCCCGCACAAAATGGTTTTTCAATAATTCTATCTTTGCAAAAATTTTTACACGGCATGAATTTCATTGAAGAACTGAAATGGCGGGGCATGATCCACGACATGACCCCCGGGCTTGAAGATCAACTGAAAAAAGAAATGACCACGGCGTACGTAGGGATCGATCCCACGGCCGATTCGCTGCACATCGGGCACCTGGTGTCGGTGATGATGCTAAAGCATTTCCAGGTTTGCGGCCACCGGCCCATCATCCTGATCGGCGGCGCTACCGGCATGATCGGCGACCCCTCGGGAAAATCAAAGGAGCGCAACCTGCTGGACGAACCAACGCTGCGCCACAACCAGGATTCGATCAAAGCGCAACTGGAACGTTTCCTCGATTTTGGCGACAACAGCGAAAACGGCGCCATCATGGTAAATAACTACGATTGGATGAAAGAATACAGCTTCCTTGATTTCATCCGCCAGATCGGCAAGCACATCACCGTGAATTACATGATGTCGAAGGATTCGGTGAAAACCCGCCTGGGGAGCGAATCGAAGGAAGGCATGTCGTTTACTGAATTTTCGTACCAACTGGTACAGGGCACCGATTTCCTCACGCTGTTCCGCGATTACAACTGTAAGCTGCAGATGGGCGGTTCCGACCAGTGGGGAAATATCGTTACCGGCACCGAATTGATCCGCCGCAAAATGGGCCACGAAAATGTGGCTTTTGCCCTCACCTGCCCGCTGATCACCAAGGCTGACGGTGGAAAGTTCGGCAAAACCGAGGAAGGCAACGTATGGCTCGATCCGGAGAAAACCTCACCCTACGCTTTCTATCAGTTCTGGCTCAACACCTCCGACAATGATGCGGCACGATACATCAGGATTTTTACGCTGCTGACGAAAAACGAAGTGGACGAGCTGGTCGCCCGCCACCGCGAAGCGCCGCACCAGCGCGAACTGCAGAAAGTACTGGCGCGCGAGGTGACCACCATGATCCATTCGAAAGAAGATTACGAAGCCGCCGTAGATGCCTCGGAAATCCTGTTCGGTAAAGGAACCACCGAAACCCTGCAGCGCCTGAGCGAAAGCATGCTGCTGAGTATTTTCGAAGGCGTGCCGCAAAGCCGCATTGCCATGGAAGAAGTGAGGCAAGGCATTCCGGTGGTGGAATTTCTCAGCGAGAAAACCAACATCACCAGCTCCAAACGCGAAGCGCGCGAATTCCTGAAAAACAACGCCATCTCCATCAACAAGGAAAAGGTCGGCGATGATCATACGGTTAACAGCGACAGCCTGCTGCGCGGGAAATATATCCTTGCACAGCGCGGAAAGAAAAACTACCACCTGGTGATCTGCGAATAATCGCCGCAGAACTTTCATCCAATGCCCTGACGGTACCTTTGATTGAACCTGATGATTTAAACTGATCGGGTGTGGAAATCATCCACCAAAGGGGGATATTTTCCCCACATACTATATCCTGATTTCCCCAATACAGGCATTTATATAAGTGGCCTTATTCTTGACGGTGAAAAAAATCTCATTAATTGTTTCATTAAAACTCAACTTTGATTATGTTTCACCACGTTAAAGATTTACAATTCAACGCACGCGTATCGCAGGCCGATCCGCGCTTTGCCAACCTGCTGCTCGAACAGTTCGGGGGCCCCAACGGCGAATTAAAAGCCGCCATGCAGTATTTTGTACAGGCATTTGCCATCAGGCAGGCATTTCCAAAGCAATATGATATGCTGATGGATATTGCCACCGAAGAATTCAGCCACCTCGAAATAGTTGGCGCCACCATTCAGATGCTGCTCAATGGGGTGAACGGCGAACTAAAAAATGCTGCCGAAAACATGGAACTCAATGCCGTGATCGGCAACAGAGAAGACAAGGAGCATTATATTCACAATGCCATGATGAACCCGCAGTTTTTCAACCTCAGCGGGGGCGGCCCCATCCCCAGCGACAGCAACGGCAACCCCTGGAGCGGAGCTTATGTTACGGCTAACGGCGACCTTACGGTGGATCTGCGCTCGAACATTGCCGCCGAATCGCGGGCAAAAATCGTGTACGAATACCTGATGCAATACACCGACGATCCTTACGTAAAAGAAAGCCTTCAGTTTTTGATGACCCGCGAAATTGCGCATTTCCAAATGTTTGAAGCTGCGCTTGAAGAAATCAAGCCAAACTTCCCGCCCGGCATTCTGCAGGGCGATCCAAGGTACAGCAACAAGTATTTTAACATGTCGAAAGGCGAATCGGTACGCGGCCCCTGGAACGATGGCGTGTCCTCCGGACTTCAGGAAAACTGGCAATATATTGAAGATCCCGAAAAACACGTAAAAGATACCAACGGCCTGCTCGATGAGAAAGTAAAAGGTACCGAACGCACAAAGGAAATGGCCGCTAATTTAGGTAAAGAACTCGGCGAGGAACGTTCGGAAAAAATAAAACAGGCCATTCCCAAAGGAGAGAATTCCTGGAAAAAGCATTAAACCACCTCGCTTGGTTTTTTTTAATTACAAAGGCAATGAAAAATTATTCTCGTTGCCTTTGTTTTTTTGCCTGATAAACGGATGACTTCTTGAACAATTTTTTTTAGCTTTGTGGTATCTAATCCAGGCGTATGAACACTGCATTCATTGTACTGTCCGTAATAACCATCACCCTGACGGTGGTCGCCCTCATAGATAAAAAAGCCTGGTGGATCCGCATTTTTGATTTTCCGCGACTGCAAATCATTTCACTTCAGATGGTTGCCATTGGCGGGCTGCTACTGATAGAATTACCCGTATCGTGGGATAACGGCATTATGGCTGCCCTTATGCTGCTGGCTCTTGTAGTTCAGGTGTCGTATATTTTTCCTTATTTTCCCTTTACCAGAAAAGAAGTTCCCGATCAGAAAGCATCAACCGATAAAGTTATTTCTTTGCT
>JBKHBQ010000305.1:0-4558 GCA_046542305.1 Bacteroidales bacterium | reverse complement strand
GCACGCCTGATGGTAAACAGGGTAAACCTGCTGCTGTTCCTCGACAATCCGGAATTGCGTACCAGCCTTGACTATGCCACCCTCGGCGCTGAAAAGGGCGAAAACATCAAAGAAATCATCGCGCACTATGCAGCCAGTCCCGGTGCACAAAAGATGCAGGAACTCAAGCTGGCCATCGACGACATGCACGTGTACTACACCGAATTCGCCGATTCCATCAATGCCATTTCGCTATATGCCAACAGCCTGTTGCTGTGGGGAATTCTCGTCATCACCATTTTGCTTATTACGATCACCATTTTGCTGAGCGGATACATTTCGAGGATGATCTCCGCTTCGGTTTTCAAGCTGGTGGATAATTTCAAGGAAATGGTAAAGGGCAATATCGATAAAAAGATCGAGATAGAAACGCATGACGAACTCGGGACTTTGGCCGGATCTTTTGCTGAAATGCAAAGCAGCCTGCAGGAAATCGTGGACCAGATGCAAAAAATTGCCGATGGCGATTACGATGTTCACCTCGATTTAAAATCGGAAAAAGACCGCCTCACGCTGGCGCTGAACAAAATGACCCGCGCCCTGCGGGACACCTCCCTGGAAAACGAATCACAAAACTGGCTGAAATCCGGCCAGAATGCGCTGAACGAAAAAATGCGCGGCGATCGCGACCTGATGGAGCTTACGTCAGCCATCATCACTTACCTGGCCGAGTATCTCGATGCGCAGGTAGGTGCCGTATACCTTGTGGATGAGAGCGGACGTACGCTGTCGCTCTACGGAAGCTACGCCTTCACCAGGCGCAAGCAGCTCAACGACAGGTTCAAAATGGGCGAAGGATTGGTTGGTCAGGCGGCATTTGGCCGGCAAACCATTTCGCTGTCGGATGTTCCGGAGGATTACACGCGCATCACTTCCGCCACCGGCGACATGCGGCCGCGCAATGTGGTGGTACAGCCGCTGATCTACGACCAGGACGTGATCGGCGTCATCGAACTGGCTTCCAAAAAGGAATTCGGCAACCGGGAGATGGATTTCCTCAGTTCGATCTCAGAAAATATTGCCATCAGCATCAACTCTTCCAGATCGCGGGTAAAGCTGAAAGAATTGCTGGAACAAACCCAGCAACAGGCCGAAGAGCTGCAAACCCAGCAGGAAGAACTGAAAGTGGCCAACGAGGAGTTGGAGGAACAGACCAAAGCCCTCCGCGAAAGCGAAAAAGAACTGCAGGCCCAGCAGGAAGAACTGCGGGTGATCAACGAAGAACTCGAAGAAAAAACCCATTCGCTGGAGCTGCAAAAAACGGAAATCGCCACCAAGAACCTCGACCTGCTGAAAATGAAGGAGGACCTGGAAGACAAGGCCGAACAGCTCGAACTTACCAGCAAGTACAAATCGGAGTTTCTGGCCAATATGTCGCACGAACTGCGCACGCCGCTGAACAGCCTGCTGATCCTTTCGAAAAACCTGGTGCAGAACAAAAACGACAACCTGAACGACGATCAGCTCGAATCGCTGGAGATCATCCGCAAAAGCGGCCACGACCTGCTGAACCTCATCAACGAGATCCTGGACCTGTCGAAGATCGAATCGGGGAAGATGAGCCTGAACGTCGAGGAGATCAGGGTTTCAACAATTCTGAAAAACGTGAAAAACAATTTCTCGCACATGATCAGCGAGAAAGGACTCGAACTTAACCTGAAGTCCGATCCGGCAATGCCCGCAACCATCGCCACCGACCTGGTAAGGATCGAACAACTGATCAAGAATTTAATTTCCAACGCCATAAAATTCACGCATCAGGGCTCCATTACCGTATCATTCCAACCTGCTCCTGCCGACAGAACCTATCAGAATCCGAAAGTTGATCCGCAAGAATATTTTGCCATGTCGGTTTCGGATACGGGCATCGGCATTCCACGCGAAAAGCAGCTCATTATCTTCGAGGCCTTCCAGCAGGCCGACGGCAGCACGTCGCGAAAATATGGCGGCACAGGCCTGGGGCTTTCCATCTGCAAGGAGATTGCTAAGCTGTTCCGTGGTGAAATTCACCTGAAAAGCGAGGAGGGAAAAGGCTCCACATTTACCGTTTACCTGCCCTACAGGTTCGGGGAGGCTGGCGGGTCCGCCGGGACAACGGCAGAACCAATGCCATCCATTCCTGAGATACCGGTTAAGATCGACAGCAAAACCCATAGCAAGGGAAGCAAAATTTCCCTCAAATCCATCGACGACGACCGCGACAACCTGAAGGAAAACGACCGCGTGATCCTCGTAGTGGAAGACGATCCGGTATTTGCCAAGGTTTTGCGAAAACAATGCTATGAAAAACATTTCAGGTTTTTGCATGCGCCAACGGGCGAAACAGGTCTGGCTATGGCCGAAAAGTACAAACCCGACGCCATCATCCTCGACATCAAGCTGCCGGGCATCGACGGCATTACAGTACTCGACCGCATCAAGGACAACCCGAAGATCAGGCATATTCCAGTGCACATGATGTCGGCGCTGGAAGAATCCATTGATGTGTTCCGAAAGGGCGCCATCGGCTACCTCACCAAGCCCATCGATACCGGAAAAATGGATGAGGCTTTCGAAAAACTCGAAACGATGATCAACAAAAAGGTGAAGGACCTGCTGATTATCGAGGACGACACGAAATTGCGCGAGCAGATCATAGATATTATCGGGCGCGAAGACGTTGAACCCATTGGTGTGGGTACGGCCAAAGAAGCTATCGAGGTTCTTAAAAAGAATGCAATCGATTGCATCGTGCTGGATCTAGGTCTGCCCGACATGCCGGGATTCGAGCTGCTTAAGAAACTGGAAAACGACGAGGACCTGGAGGTTCCGCCTGTGATTATATACACCGGCAAGGAACTGAGCAGGGAAGAAAGCCGTGAACTGAAAAAATATGCCGATTCCATCATTATAAAAGGTGTGAAATCCGAGGAGCGCCTGCTGGATGAAACCGCGCTGTTTCTGCATCGTGTAGTGGATCACCTGCCGAAAAGCAAACAGAAGATCATTTCTACATTGCATGATAAAGATGCCGTTTTCCGCGGGAAAAAGGTGCTGGTGGTCGACGATGATATGCGTAACGTGTTTGCGCTGTCCAAAATTCTCGATGAGAAGGGCATGAAGATCATTGAAGCCGAAAACGGCAAGGTGGCCCTGGAGAAACTGGAAAAGGAAAAAGATGTGGATATCGTATTGATGGACATCATGATGCCGGTGATGGACGGTTTTGAAGCCATGCGGCAGATCAGGAAAAATCCTGCTTTCAGAAACCTTCCCATCATTTCGCTGACAGCCAAGGCCATGAAAGATGACCAGGAAAAATGTATCGCCGCCGGCGCCAGCGATTACCTGGCCAAACCCATCGACATCGAAAAGTTAATATCTTTGATGAACGTTTGGCTTTATAAATAACGTAAATTATCAACATTCTCTAAACTAACTAACTGCCGGATATTTTGAAACCTAAGATTCTTATTGTTGATGACAAGGTCGAAAACCTGATCGCGCTCGAAAAAATGCTCGAGGACCTCGAGGTGGATTTTGTGCGGGCATTCTCGGGCAACGAAGGGCTGATTCAATCGCTGAAGCATGATTACGCGCTTGCCATTGTAGATGTGCAAATGCCGGTAATGGACGGATTCGAAATGGTGTCGATCATGCACGAGAGCCGGAAAACACGCTATATTCCGGTGATCTTCGTATCGGCCATTTACCGAAAAACCGATCACATGATCCGTGGCATCGAAAGCGGCGCCGTCGACTTCATTTCCAAACCCATCACGGATGATATTCTGCGTGGAAAGGTTAAAATCTTTCTCGGCATGTACCGCCAGAAACTCGAGCGTGAGGAACTGATAAAAAAACTTGAAGCCACACGCGAACGGCTGGAGGTGGAGAAAGCCAGGGCAGAAAATGCCACCCGCGCCAAATCTATGTTCCTGGCCAGCATGAGCCACGAAATCCGTACGCCCCTCAACGGCATTGTGGGAATGATCGATATCCTGAAGCACACCCGCGAACAGGAAAAATTTGCCGAATACCTCGAGATCATCGAGATTTCGGCCGATAACCTGCTGAACATCATCAACGACATCCTGGACTTTTCAAAAATCGAATCGAACCAGATCGAACTGGAAAACATCGATTTCGACCTGCGCGGTGAAGTAGAAAGCGTGATCAAACTCTTGGGCCTGAAAGCTTCCGGAAAGGGGCTGGAATTTACGGCCGAAGTGAGTGACGACCTGCCCCAAAAGTTTCAGGGCGACCCGGTGAGGCTCAAGCAGATCCTGATCAACCTGGCTAATAACGCCATAAAATTTACAGAATATGGTTCGGTGAAAATCGGGGTAAAAATGGAATCCGCAGACGATGATCATGTAAAAATCCGATGTACTGTTGCCGACACAGGCATCGGGATATCCAAAGACGGCATGATCCGTTTGTTCAAGGAATATTCGCAATCGGATAAATCAACCTCACGGAAGTTTGGCGGCACGGGGCTCGGTCTGGTCATAAGCCGACGGCTTGTCGAGAAGATGGG
>JBKHBQ010000304.1:0-4570 GCA_046542305.1 Bacteroidales bacterium | reverse complement strand
TGGTATAAGGGTACCAGCGTTCGTTGTAATTCAACGAGTTGGTCAGTGTAAAATACTTGAGCACCTTGATGGAACTGCTGATGGGGATGGAATGTTTTGCGCCGTACCTGAACTGATCTTCCCAGCCCGGTTTAAACAGCAGCGTATCCATGGTTTGAATGCGGTTTTCGGCATTCATGGTGTATTTCATGTTGATGTTTTCGTACCAGCGCATCTGTCCAACGGGATTTTTCCGCCTGAAGGGATAGAATTGCTTGGTGTTGAAGGTAAGGCTGGGCAGGGTAATGTTCACCGAACGGTCGAGCGTATTTTGCGAATGCGAGGCGTTGAGGGTGAGAAACATGTTGTTGTTGAAATTGGTCTGATAGGCGATGCTCGACTGGAAGGTGTTCGACAGGTAAGCTTCGGTGCTGGTGAGGTTGAACTGGTTGAAGTCGGAACTCACAATATTTACATTGGCCGAAAACCTGCCATTGGGCCTGGCCTTCGGATCCTGCGAGTGGGTCCATCGCACCGAAAAATCCTTGCGTATATCGGCATCGGGGGCATCGCGGTCGCCAAGGATGTTTTTGGCATAGCTGAAATCAAAATTCCCGTTGAACTTGTACCGTTTGGCGTAGCGAAATGTCGGCCTCACCGACCAGCTCCCGCTGGTGTAAATGCTTCCTGTAAGGGTGATATCCATGTGTTCGTTAATGCCCCAGTAGTATCCGCCGCCTTCGAGGAAAAAACCACGGTTGGCCGATTCGCCAAAGCTGGGAATGATGATGCCTGAGCGGCGGCCGCTCTTGTTTGGAAACATCCCAAAGGGAATAAACAACGGCATAGGCACGCCTTCGATCACCAGGTAAGCCGGACCCGACACAATCTTGTTGTCGGGAATTACCTGTGCTTTGGTATACTGAAACTGGAAGTGGGGATGCTCAAGCTCGCAGGTGGTGTACCATCCGTCTTTGATGTTAATGCGGTCGTCGGGCATTTTCTTGATCCTTTCCCCGTGCAGGTATCCTTCCCCGTCCTGGGTGATCACATTTTTGATCAGCCCCTGTTTGGTATCGAAATTATAGGTGATCTCCTCGGCATCGAAACTCTGTCCGCCTTCGGTGAACATCGGTTCGCCCTGCATTTTTCCGGTGGAATCGGGGATACCTTTGGCAAATACCTGGTTCTTCTCAAAATCGATCTCGATGTGATCGGCCTCCAGTTTAATGTTGCCGTATTCAATTTCTGCATCCTTATAAAGGTACACCTTCTTATTTCTGAGGTCGAAATGAATTTTTTCGTAGGAATTGTATTTCACCTTGTTCTCGATTCCGATAGAAGCACCGGCATCCCGCAGGCTGTCGGGTTTCGACAAATCCAGGGTATCGCCGTGCGGAATGGTGTCGCGCGCATACACAACCGTATCCTGACGGACAAGTGTGTCACCGGCGTAGATGGTGGTATCCGGATTATTAACTTCCTGTATGTGCTGTGCAGAGAGCGCGGCAGGCGCCGCAAACAGGGTCAGGATCGTAAGGAATAACTGCCGGAACTGTTCTTTCCTGTTCGATCGACAAGAAAAACAAAACTCATTAAAGCGATTATTCAAGGCAAGTATTTTCAAGCTTGTTCGTTAATTGACCCTGGATTATTTGAATTTTCCTGCAAAGAAAAGGAATTTGCTCTTGGCAATATCAGCCGCTTTTCATTTTCGTTATTTTTGTATGCAAGGGCGAAACAAAACATGTTCTGTGCCAAAATGCGAAATAATTTAGTATTCGATTATGATGAAACGCCTTAAACGTATTTTTCTTGTTTCTGTTTTTTTTCTGTTGATAAGTAGCATGGCAGAAGGGCAGGATTTCCAGTCGATGCACATGTTCGATAAGATCGTGATCGATCCCGGGCACGGCGGATACGATTCCGGTGCACGCGGATCAAAATCCAAAGAAAAGCACATTACCCTGGCCATCGGCCTGATGACCGGCGAGCTGATCAGGAAAAACCTGCCGGATGTGGAGGTGATCTATACCCGCACGGACGATGAATTTGTGGAGCTTCACCGCCGCGCAAAAATCGCCAACGAAAATGCCGCCGATCTTTTTATTTCCATCCATTGCAATTCAAATACTTCGTCGAAGCCCTATGGCGCCGAAACCTATGTGATGGGGCTGCACAAAACACAGGAAAACCTGGAGGTGGCCAAGGCGGAAAATGCCGCCATCCTGATGGAAGAAGATTATGACGAACAGTATGGCGGCTTCAATCCCAATCTTGACGAGGATTACATCATGCTCAATATGTTTCAGAGCGCCAATATCCAGCAGAGCCTCGATTTTTCGCTGGTTGCCCAGAACAAGTTAAGCTCTGTGGGCGGCATGCACAACCGCGGAGTGAGGCAGGCGGGGTTTGTGGTGCTTTACCTTACCACCATGCCCGGCGTACTGATAGAAACAGGATTTCTCAGCAATGCTGCAGAGGAGGAATACCTGATGAAGAAAGAGAATCAGCAGCGTATCGCGCAATCTATTTACGAAGCAGTGGCCGATTACAAGCGGTCGCGTGAAATACAAAAGGTAAAAATTCCCGAACCCGAGCCAGACGACAGCGCTCAAGCAAAACCTGAACCCGTGAAAACATTCCGCCTCTGGTTTGCCGCATTCAACCATGTAAAAGATCCCGATCACCGAAAATTCAGGAGCATGCCCGACCTGTGGCATTTCGCCTATGGCGGAAAATACCAGTATACATACGGAAAAAGCAACAGCCTCAGTGGAATTGTAGAACTTTTAAACCGCCTCCGGCAGGAAGATAAAATCAGGCGTAAATACCTGAAGGATGTTAAAATTATTGAATTTGACGGAAGTAGATTAATTTCCGATCCTGCAGTTTTACAGGATTAAAAAAAATAGGTTAGTTTTGTAAAAATCAAAAAAGACAATTGTGAAGATTTCACGCGAATTTAAGGTAGGCATTACGTTTTTGGCAGCGGCAGCCGTTTTTATATGGGGATTCAACTTCCTTAAAGGCACCGATCTGTTTTCAAGCAAGCGGGTGTTTTATGCCGTTTACGATCAGGTGAACGGCCTCGACCGGGCCAACAAGGTAAAGGTAAACGGCCTGAACATCGGCCAGGTGCAAAACCTTTCGTTTATTCCAGGCACTTCCCGTATTGTGGCCGAAATGTATATCAAAAGCGATATTGAGATCCCGGCTAATTCGGTGGCAAGAATTTATGGTACCGACCTGCTTGGCGGAAAGGCGATCGAAATTAACCTGGGCGATACAAATGTTATGGCAGAAAGCGGCGATACCCTCCGCGCCTCGATGGAACAATCGCTGATGACCCAACTCAACGAACAGGTGGAACCCCTCAAGCTAAAAGCCATCGCCCTGATTAATTCGGTGGATTCAGTGCTGACGGTAATCCAGTCGGTTTTTAACGAAAGTACCCGTGACAACCTGGCCACCAGTTTCGAAAACATCCAAAACACCCTGGGCAACGTCAAACGCGCATCTTCAAACGTTGACACCATTCTGGCCACCGAAAAAAGCCGCATCAACCGCATTATGACCAATGTCGAGAGTATTTCTGTAAACCTCAGGGAAAACAATGAAAACATCAACCGGATATTCAACAATATTGCATTGATGAGCGATTCGCTGCAGGCGGCAGAAATTCCCGAAGCGCTCCGCGACTTTCGCCAAACGGCGCAAAATCTGCAACAAATTTCACAAAACCTCAAAGACGGCGAGGGCACGGCAGGAAAACTGCTTTATAACGACAGCCTTTACATCCGCCTCGAAGAAACAACCTATCAGCTTAAACTGCTTCTCGAAGACATTCAGAACAATCCAAGCAGGTATGTTAAGTTCTCACTGTTTTGATCCCGGAAGAATTTCCAAACCTTGAAAACAATAGGTAACTAACTGCTGATACGCTAATTCCGAATATATTGGCATCGAGCCCCATTGGCAGGTGCCATTCGGCAATAATAAGCGTAATGGTGGTGCCCCCGCCAAGCAACATGGCCATGAAAGCCGCCAGCCTGTTCGGATTCTTCGAATAAAAAGCAGCGATCACCGGCACAAACAACCCCGACACCATAAAGGCATAGGAATACAGCATCAGTTCCAACACGTTCTGCATGGTTGTGGCCAGTATTAATGCCAGTATGCCAATCACCAGCGTCAGCATCTGCGAAAGTCTGAGAATGGCCTTCCCCTGGGGAAGCTTCACCAGGCGCTGAAGAATATCCGTCAGCACATTACCTGAAGCTGCCATCAGGCAACTGTCGGCCGTGGACATGATGGCCGAAAAATATGCCGACATCATCAAACCCATCAGTCCAACGGGCAGAATGGTGCGCAACAGCAGCGGCAAACCCATCTCCGGATCAATATCACTTAGGGCATCATAACCCAGGTATTCGAAGAAACCCTCCTGCAATGCAACCCGTGAGAACAGGCCCAGCAATACGCCCATAAAAGCCATCAGCGGCCATTCGAAAACACCGGCGATAAACCAGGCCTTACGCGCCTGCTTTTCGCTGCGCGTGGCATAGATGCGCTGGTAGAGCGTCATTCC
>JBKHBQ010000027.1:0-23410 GCA_046542305.1 Bacteroidales bacterium | reverse complement strand
ACCTCACTGTACAGATTTCTAAGCGTTCCGCCCTTTCGCGCCCTCAGGGCAATGGTGCCGGCAGGAATAGCAGGCGTTTCCCTGTATTCAAGATAAATGCCGCAAAACCTGTTGGCTTTGTTACTGTGGGAAATATTCAGGATCACCATATCCTCGGTCGGATGGGGAGTTGGCTCCGGTTTAAACCAGGCGCTCATGGTGAAGGGATAATTATTTACCGGATTATCGGTTTCGGCATAAGCATTTTCGCCATCAAAACATACAGCATTCGTGGCGAATCCGGAGGATTTTAAATCCGGCAACTCCGCCACAACAGCTTTTCCCGTCACCTCCACAGGCTGATCATTAACCAGCAACTGAACGATCCGGTCGGGCAGATCCAGGGTAACGTCGTATTTGAAATCAGTTGAAAATCCTTTATGAAACAGGATGTTCTGATCGGCCGAACTGATCTTCACCACCCGGTTTTGGCTGTTCTTCACCAGAATAAGCACTTCGCGCGACATCGACCAGTCGAAACCTGGAGAAGCCTGAATTTCAGGATTGATACCAGTGGAAGGCTGTTGCTGCGGATACTCCCT
Source organism: Bacteroidales bacterium (assembly GCA_046542305.1). Classification (GTDB taxonomy): domain Bacteria; phylum Bacteroidota; class Bacteroidia; order Bacteroidales; family 4484-276; genus JBKHBQ01. Next base: position 22,829 of record JBKHBQ010000027.1, on the reverse strand, counting down.
CACCTCACGGTGGCAGGAAGAAAACAGCATCATCAGCAGGCCGACAATACATATCAGATATTTCTTCAGCGTCATTTAAAGAATTTCTTGAAGCAGGTAAAACTACAAAAAAAAATCGCCTTACCGGCGATTTAAAATCATTTATATACTGCTTAACTTTTCAGCCATTTATCAAGCCAGTTAAAAAATGTACGTTGCCACAGGATGCCGTTTTGCGGCTGGAGCACCCAGTGATTTTCGTCGGGGAAGAAGAGAAATTGCGCGGGCACATCCCTGAGAATGGCGGCATTGAAAGCAGTCATCCCCTGGGTGTAAACCACCCTGAAATCCTGCTCGCCGTGAATGATCAGGATCGGGGTATCCCAGTTTTGCACAAAACGGTGCGGCGAATGCGCATAAGCTTCCATAGCCACCTCGTTATCGAAGTCCCAGAACGGACCTTTTTTGTCCCAGTTGGGAAACCACATCTCCTCGGTTTCCAGGTACTGAGCCTCCTCGTTGAAGATGCCATCGTGGGCGATGAAAGCCGAGAAGCGTCCTTCGTGAATTCCCGCCAGATAATAAACCGCATACCCTCCTGCGCTGGCTCCGATGGCACCCAGGTTATCCTCGTCCACAAAAGGTTCTTTGGCCATAATGTCGATGGCTGTAAGGTAGTCCTGCATACTCTTGCCGTGATAATCGCCGCTGATCTGCTCCTGCCATTCCTGACCGAATCCCGAAACACCACGGCGATTGGGCGCCACGATTATATATCCGTTGGCAGCCATAATCTGATAGTTCCAGCGATAGTGGAAACTCTGGCTGAGTGGTCCCTGGGGGCCGCCTTTGGCGTACAGCAGTGTCGGGTATTTTTTGTTGGGATCGAAATCCGGGGGATAAATGATCCAGGTGAGCATCTGCTTTCCATCGTGGGTGGTCATCCAGCGGCCTTCGGTGCGTCCCATCGAAAGCTGGTTCAGCAGATCCTGGTTCGTGAAGGTGATCTGTTGCTCGTCGCCATTGTCAGCATTCACGGCAAAAAGCTCGGTAGGCAGGGCCATGGTTTGCTTGGTACCGATCAGGGTATCTCCCGCCAGCACTACCCCGCCGTAATCGTGCAATCCCTGGGTGATCTGACGGATATTGTTATATTCCATGGAATAGGCATAAATCTGGAAGGTACCTTCCACATCGCTGGTAAAGAAAATGGTCTGGCTGTCGGGTGACCATTGCAGGCTACCCACATTCTGATCGAAGTCCTTTGAGGCGTAAATTTTTTCTCCGGTTTCGAGGTTCATGATGAACAGCCGGTTCTGATCCGACTCGTATCCCTCGCGTTCCATGCTTTCCCATGCGATGTACTTTCCGTCGGGCGAATACACGGGGGCAACGTCATAACCCATCATTCCTTCCGAAATGTTCCGGGTTTCTCCAGTGTTCAGGTCGTAAATATAGATATCAGAATTGGTGGAGAGCGAATACTGCTTTCCTTTCTTTTTTTTGCTCGTATATGCAATGCTCTTGCTGTCGGGGCTCCAGTTTACCTGCTCCATGCCGCCAAACGGTTTTAACGGCGAATCCCACTGCTCGCCCTCCATGATGTCTTTATCGTTCGAAATTTTGCTGCCGTCGTAATCCGCTACGAATACATGGCTGAACGACTCCACCCAGGTGTCCCAGTGGCGATACATCAAATCATCGAACAGCATACCCGAAGCTTTGGGCAAGCCTTCGTAGATATCCTGGAATTTGTCCTCGGCCGGAACTTCCTTTGTGTAGAGGATTTTGCTTTGATCGGGAGCATATTTAAAGCCAGTAATGCCACCGGGAACATCGCTGATTTGTGTTCGTCCGCTTCCATCGGGATTCATCTCCCAAAGTTGCATGGAGCCACCTTCTGAAGTAAGAAAGCCAATCTTCTCCCCGTCGGGGCGCCAAATGGCGTTGTACTCACTACTGGCACTTCTGGTGAGCCGGGCATAATTTTTCCCATCCGGATCAACGGCATAAAGATCGCGGTTGCTTTTGTTCTTTTCGATGCTGTAGTAGGTAATGCCGTAGATGATGCGATCGCCACCGGGCGAAACCTTCGGATCGCTGAGCCTTCCAAACGACCACAGCACCTCTGGAGTCATCAGATCGCTGGTCAGTTCAATTTGCGGTTTGTCTATCACTTCCTCATCGGCTTTTTTTTGGTCAGTGGTGTTTTCCTGGCAGGAAGTCATCACCAGGAACATAAGAGCCATCAGATAAAATGCAATTTTCTTCATGTACGAGAGATTTAATGTTGATCAATTTTTTTAATGCGGCTAAAATATAAAATATCCGCTTTTCTTACATGTTAATCAATAGAAAAGCAGATTATTCCACCAGGGATTTCAGCGGATGCAACAGGTTTTTACCGCCCTGAAAATATGCCTTGACGGAACCCACAGGAATTTTTCCGGCATCCACCCACACATAATTCCAATTGTAAGCCACGCGATATTTAGTTTCTCGCCATGCTTAATTGACAATGAAATGATGTGTGCAAAAAGTGTTGCGAAAAGCAAAAAAAGAAAAATAAGAAGCAAAAGGCTGCGCGTGATTGAAAGCGTAAAGCAGTTTTGGCCCACAGTTTATTTTCCTCTGCCCTGCACAATAATAAGGATGGTGTAAAACATGATCTTAAAATCCAAAGCCAGCGACATGTTTTCCACGTAAAGAACATCATATTTGAGGCGTTGAATCATTTCATCAACGTTGGAAGCATATCCAAATTTAACCTGTCCCCAGGAAGTGATGCCCGGTTTTATTTTATAAAGCAGGCGGTAATGGGGAGCACGTTTCACGATCTGATCGATAAAATACTGGCGTTCGGGCCTGTATCCAACCAGCGACATATCGCCCTTCAGCACGGTAAAAAACTGGGGCAACTCGTCCAGGCGAAGCTTTCGCATGAATTTGCCGAAACGTGTTATGCGGTTGTCGTTTTCGGATGACAACTGTGGCACGCCTTTTTCAGCTCCAACATGCATCGAACGGAATTTGGGGATCATAAAAGGCTTCCCGTGCAGCCCGATGCGTTCCTGGCGGTACAAAATGGGCCCTTTTGAAGAAAACTTTACGCCCACGATCAAAAAAATATAAACCGGCGAAAGTATCGTTATGGCGATGGCCGAAGCCAGGATGTCGATCATTCTTTTCAGCGATTCCTGCCAGGCGGGCATCAGGTCGGGCGAAATCTGAATAAGCGGCTCGTTGAAGATTGAGGTGGTTTTTACCGAGCCCAGCAGATAATCCTGCATCACCGGAATAATCTTGATAATGGCTTCGGTATTTTCGATTGAAGAAATGATGTTGTCGACCAGCTTGGTTTCTGAGCGTTCCACGGCAATCACCACTTCCTCAATTTCCATTTCCCTGATCAGTTGCGGAAGCTTGGTATAATGTCCTAAATGCGGCAGGTATTCGGCCAGCTGATATTCCTCATAATCCTTGGCATTTACAAAACCAAGAAATTTATTGCCCGAAGAAGGAAACTGCTTGTCGAGGCTCTGGTAAATATCCACCGCATTTTTGTTGCTGCCCACGATCAGGGTGTTGAACCCGATTACCTTATGGTGGATCTGCTTTACCATTCTGGTGGTGATGTAAAGCCTGAAGGAAACCGTAATGATAAACTGCAGGCTGAACAACACCAGAAACGACTGGTAATAGGTGCGGTAGGAAATCACCACATCATCGAGCAACAGGGTGAAGAATATGATAAGCACACCGATAAATATGGTGGAAAAGGTAATGGTGAATTCCCTGATTCTGGATTTGCGGTAAATTTTCCGGTACGATCCGGCGATGATGTACAGGATCAGCCAAAACAGCGGAATGATAAGAATTCCTGCATAAAGTTTGGGATCTCCGAACACTTGATCGAGATTGTTCCAGATGTCGTGGATCACGACAGATTTGCGATAAATAAAAAACAATGTCCACGCCACCACTGCCGAAAACCAGTCGGCGAAAATATATTTAGCCTGTTGCAATGTTTTGTTCATGAGCCTTATCTATACATTAGCTTAATGTTGTCCAGGTAAATGGTACCGCTGTCATCCTCGCTGACGCCCGCACGGTAAAATACCTTGAAAACGGTTCCCGGATTACTCTCCAGCACATGATTGGTAAAATTGATATAGATTTTATTCCAGTCTTCTGAAGGATTAAGGTACATGATCTCTTTCTTGAGGATTTCCATGGGAGTTTGCTCAAAAATTCCCACCACAAAAGGGATATCGTTTTTATAATTCATTTCCAGCATCACCGGCGAACCATCCACAGGCAGGGTATAGGCCTCAAACGTAGCGGCTTCGAATGTAAGGAGTTCACCGCCAAGCTGGATGATACCGGAGTGGCTGCCTTCGAAAGCCTGTTGCGGGCCGGAGCGATGGATGTCGGCATCGCCTCTCAGATTACTGGTATCCAACGACACGGAGGGATCTTCGAAATCTTCGATCCAGGGAAATTCAACCGATTCCCGGTATTCGACTGTAGGATTCAGGTGGATGATGCTATCGGGGATAAAATTGAAATTGTCGATAACCACAGGTTCGAAAAACGGATTGTTTATCCGGCTGGTGCTAATTCCGTTGAGTTTGATTCCTGCTTCAAGTCGCAGGTTTGCCTCTCCGTCCAGAAGCACCGGAAAAGTCACCGGCATTTCGAAAACACCCACCGTGGCACCATTTGCAAATACCCAAACATCCGTGATATTGTGGGAATCGCTGCCCTGGGTTCCATAATCTGTGGAAAGCCCGATAGTGTCCATCTGTAAGAATGCGGGAATGCCCGGTTCAAAATTTTCTTCACGGCATGATATCAACAACATACCAGCAAGCACAAATAGTAAACCCGCTAAAGATTTCTGTTTTATCGATCTCATCATTGGTTTGAATCAGAAAAACAAAACGCTGTTGGTATTTCAATATTGCTTTTCCCGGTGACTACAGAGGATCAATAGGTAATTTTGTCGAGAATCTGGTAGGCCACATCCAATGCCTGATATCCGTCGTTGATGGTGACAGCCGGTGTGGAATTGCTTTGAATGGCGCCGGCAAAGGTAGCCAGTTCTGACATAATGGCGTTATTCGGCTTCACTTCAGGTTTATCGATCATGATTTCCTTTTTGCCGCGGCCTTCTCCCAGATCGAGGATCATGGCAAAGGGATCGGCAGGAATGGTATCGATATCCTTCATCCTGACGATCTCCATTTCCTTTTCAAGGAAATCTACTGAAATGTAGGCATCGCGCTGGAAGAACCTTGATTTACGCATGTTTTTCAGTGAAATCCTGCTGGCGGTGAGATTGGCCACACAGCCATTATCGAATTCGATGCGGGCATTGGCAATATCGGGTGTATCGCTCACGATCGGCACTCCGCTGGCATTGATTTTCCGCACATTGGATTTTACAACGCTCAGAACGATGTCGATGTCATGGATCATCAAATCAAGAATTACGGGAACATCGGTACCGCGAGGATTGAACTGAGCCAGCCGGTGGGTTTCTATAAACATAGGATTGCTGATCAGATCGCGTGCCGCCAGAAACGCCGGGTTGAACCGTTCCACGTGTCCTACCTGCACCTTTACGCTGGCCTCATCGGCAATTTTCATCAGCTCACGGGCTTCAGCAGGCGTGGCCACAATGGGTTTTTCGATAAACACGTGTTTGGATTTCTTGAGCGATTCCATGGCACAATCGAAGTGTGAAATAGTGGGCGTAACAATATCCACCACATCCACCGCGTCGATAATTTCTGAAAGGGAATCGAATTTTTTTATCCCGAATTCCTGTTCCACTTTAGCGGCGGTTTCCTTATTGGGATCATAAAATCCAACCAGTTCATAATCATCGATCCCGCGAATACACTTAAGATGAATCTTGCCGAGATGTCCGGCACCTAATACTCCAATCCTTAACATATCTTTATTTTTTGTGGCAAAAGTAAAGAAATTAAGCTACCTGTTTTTATTAATTTCGCCGAATATTAAGGTTCAACCAACATCAACCGGATTTTAAAAACTATGGATTCTTACAGGCATCGGGGACTCAGGAACAAACTTGCGGAAGGATTAAAGAACAAAGGCATCAGCGACGAAAAAGTGCTGCAAGCCATCAGGAATGTGCCGCGCCATGAGTTGATGGATTCGTCGTTCCTTGAATATGCATACCAGGACAAGGCCTTTCCGATCGGCTCGGGGCAAACTATTTCCCAGCCATTTACGGTTGCATTCCAGTCGCAGCTACTGGAAATTGAAGAAAACATGAAGGTACTCGAAATCGGCACCGGCTCGGGTTATCAGGCACTGATCCTGCTGGAAATGGGCGCGAAGGTTTTCACCATCGAAAGGCAGCTAAAACTTTATAAAAGAACCAAACAATTTCTGGAGAGGAAAAGCCATAAAATCCAGATCTTCCACCGCGACGGCTACCTGGGGCTTCCCGCGTTTGCACCTTTCGACAGGATCATCATTACCGCGGCCACGCCCCAAATCCCGGTTTCGTTGAAGCAACAACTGAAAATCGGGGGCAAACTGGTAGCGCCCGTAGGTGGCAGCAATATACAAACCATGACACGGCTCACCCGCATCAGCAAAGAAGAATTTGAAGAGGAAAGATACGGTGGCTTTGTGTTTGTGCCGCTGCTTCCCGGCAAAGCCGAAGATTAATCGAAACGGATCACTTTGGTTACTCCGTTTATGCGAAGCAATTTTTGCTTGAGAAATCCCAGATGTTCCACATCCCTTACCTGCACCTTAATTACGCCCTCGAAATGGGAATCGCGTGAAGAAAAATTCAGATTTTTCATGTTTACCTTCAGGTCATCCGAGATCACTTTGGTGATATCGCTCACAAGGCCCACCCTGTCGAGCCCCAACACACGCAGGTTGGTAATGAAGAATTTGGTTGTGTCGGTTTCTTTCCATCGTGCTTTCATAATCCGGTAAGGATAACGCATCAGCATTTGTTCGGCATTGGGGCAATCGTAGCGGTGGATTTTTATCCCCTGATTTACGGTGACAAATCCGAAGATTCTGTCGCCGGCAATGGGATTACAGCACTTTGCCAGCGAATATTCCAAATCGGACATGCCGGCTTCGATCATAATAAAACCTTGATCTTTTTCGCTTTGCGTTTCGATGTGCTGCTCGGTGAATTCGAAAGGCCGCTCCTGTTTTTCGATGTGGTCTTCGAATTCCTCGGGAGTTGTAAACAGGAGTTTGATCTCCTGTACGTCAACTTTGCCGGTGGCAATATGGTAATAAAGGTCTACTGGTTTCTGAAAGCCGTAGTGTTTCACTGCGCGGTTGATGTTGCGTTCGCTGGCTTCGATTTTCCAGTTTTTCAGCTTGCGATTCAGGATATCCTTGCCCAGTTCGGCCTCTTTATATTTTTCTTCACGCAATGAACGATTGATGCGGCTCTTGGCTTTTGAAGTCACCACAATATTCAGCCAGTCGATATTCGGTTTTTGATTTTTGGCAGTGATAATTTCCACCCGGTCGCCGTTTTTCAATTTATGCCTGATGGGATACACCTTATTTTCTATTTTTCCACCGATGCACTTGGCTCCCACTTCGGTATGAATTTCAAAGGCAAAATCCAGAATGGTTGATCCGGCTTTCAATTCGCGAAGGTCGCCAGTTGGAGTAAATACGTAAATATTGTTACTTCCTGTTTCGATCTTACTTGTTTTGCCGTCGTCGAGCCTTCCGGCCCCGCGCTTTTCAAGCACATCACGAATGTCGTTCATCCAGCGGTCGACATTTCTGCCGTAGGCCGACTCCTTGTATCTCCAGTGAGCTGCCGATCCTTTTTCTGCTTCTTCATCCATGCGCTGTGTACGAATCTGCACCTCAACCCAGCGTTCGTCAGGCCCGAGTACAGTGGTATGCAACGATTCGTAACCACTCGCCTTGGGCGCCGATATCCAGTCGCGCAGCCGCTTGGGGTTGGGCTGATAAATGTTGGTGATCAGCGAATAAATCTGCCAGCAGGCGGTTTTTTCCCTGTTCAGAAACTCGGTATATTTCTCCTTGTTCTTCTCAAAATTCCTGACCTCGGCTTTCTTGTCCTGCTCTTCCTCCACAATGGCAGCCTCCGTTATCACTTCGCCTTTCCTGCTGTTTCTGGAGCCCTTAGGCACCTGCTTTTCCTTTAACTTGCGGCCTCGCTTTTCCAGCCTCGGATTGCCATAGGCATCCAGATTTCGCTTGAAATCTTCCATAAACTCCTGCTCTTCTTCCGTCAGGATGTTTTTGAGGATTATGCGAATAGCAAACAAATCGTACACCTGCTCCAGCGGCACTTCCTGGGTATCCATTTTCTTTTTGATGGAAGTGATGGTTTTTGCCCGGCTCTTAATTTCGAATCGGATGCCTTCATCTTTGAGCCTGCCAACAACCGGCTTAATAAATCGCTTGATATATTTTTCCTGCTGCTCGCGGGTTTCGCGAAGCTTCGATGAGATCTGAAGGTAAGCCGTGGGCTGCGAATGACGCAGAACGAGATCCTCGAGATCCGCTTTGATTTGATACAGCCCAAGCCTGTGAGCAATGGGTATGTAAAGGTAAACCGCATCGTTGAGGAATGCCTTGCGCAGGTGAGGGGGCAGGTTTTCGTAGTTGCGCATGTCGTGCAGGCGGTGCGCCATCTTGATAAAGATCACACGCACATCATCGACCATGCTAAGAAAAAGGCTTCTGAAGTTTTCCGACTGAAAGCTCACCTTCTCTGAATGAAAGCGGGAGATCTTTTTGAAACCGCGAATGATCATGGCAATATCGCCACCAAACATCTGCTCAACCGTATCGATGTTTTCATCAGGCGAATCGATTACATCGTGCAACAGAGCGGCAATTACCGATCCGGTGCGCAAACCGATTTCGGAAGCAACAATCAGGGTTACCTTCAGGCTGTGCAGCATCTTTAGTTCACCAGAACTTTTCCGGCTTTCGCCGTAAAACTCCCTGGCATAGTTAAAGGCGCGATCGAGCCGGGTTAGATCCTCTTCGCTGCAGTTTTTACATGATTGTTTCAGCTCGTAAAAACGGTGGTTTATTTCGATGGCTTCTTTGTCCGTTATCATCTCTCCTGTCTTACATCCTGTCTTTTTCAAATTTAATAAACAAACGGCAAAAATAAAACTGAAATTTTTGCCACCGGCTAACTGCTGATAAACAAAACGCCCGGAGGCTGATTTCCGGGCGTTTTATTCAGTAAAAAATGTTAAATCATTATTTTTTCTCTTCCTTATCTTTTTCTCCCTTGGAAGGCGCATCCGGTGGTGTAGTAATCGACTCGCGCATTTTGGTATCGGCCTTGATATTCTCGAACCTGTAATAATCCATGATGCCGAGATTTCCCGAACTGAATGCTTCTGCGATGGCCTTTGGAATTTCGGCCTCAGCCTGAATCACATTGGCGCGGGCTTCCTGAGCCTTGGCCTTGTTTTCCTGTTCGGTGGCCACAGCCATGGCGCGGCGTTCCTCGGCCTTGGCCTGGGCAATATTTTTATCAGCATTGGCCTGATCCATCTGCAGGACGGCACCGATATTTTTACCCACGTCGATATCTGCAATATCAATGGAGAGAATTTCGAAAGCAGTTCCTGAGTCGAGACCTTTTTCGAGCACTACGCGGGAAATTGAGTCAGGGTTTTCGAGCACGAGCTTGTGCGAATCGGCAGAACCAATGGCCGAAACCACTCCTTCGCCTACCCTGGCTATCACGGTGTCTTCGCCGGCGCCACCCACCAGTTGGCGGATGTTGGCACGAACCGTCACGCGGGCTTTGGCTATCAACTGAATACCATCCTTGGCCACGGCAGCCACCGGCGGGGTGTTGATCACTTTCGGATTTACCGACATCTGCACGGCCTCGAATACATCGCGACCTGCAAGGTCGATGGCAGTGGCCGATTTGAAGTCGAGATCCATATTTGCCTTGTCGGCCGAAATCAGGGCATTCACCACCGATTTCAACCGTCCTCCTGCCAGAAAATGTGCTTCCAGCTCGTTGCGGTTGAGTTTCAGCCCGGCTTTGGTGGCCGCAATCAGGCTGTTGACAATGATGGACGGCGGGATCTTACGCCAGCGCATCAGTACAAGCTGGATCAGTGAGATCCTGACACCCGATACAAGGGCCGAGAACCACAGGCCTACCGGGATGAAATAAAAAATCACCCACAGTCCAAAAAGCGACGCGATACCTATCGCAATAATTACCAGTACATTCGATTCCATACGATCAATTATTTGGTTTTACAAAAATTCTGTTATGCTCGATCTTGACAACCCTGATTTCCGTACCCTGGTTAATATATTCACCGGAAGAACGAACTTCGTAATAGTCGTCGTTAATGATTGCTTTTCCCATGGGCACCAGCCGCGACACGGTTTTTCCCACATCGCCGACTTTCACTTTGTCGGCTTCATACACATTGGTTTTTCCTGCAATGGCTTCATGCAACATCACCCGGTTCCATGTTTGCGACCGCAGCGATAAAGCCAGGCCAATAACCGTGAGAATCACAGATCCGGCCAGCACATAGTGCCCGACGGGTGATCCGTATACAACGTAGGTTTGCCAGATTCCGATGGCCATCAGAATAAATCCCACTATACCTACCACCGTAGTGCCGGGCACCACGAGGATTTCAAGGATTAAAAACAATAACCCGACAACAATCAGAATCAGAATAATGGTCAAGGACATGATAATAATTATTTGATAGAGACCGTCAGCCCTCTGTCGGTCAGCTCTTTACTGATGGGTTTTAGCTCTTCCAGCTCACCCGCCTTCACGCTGCATTTGCCTTTGAAATGTGCAACCATGGCACATTGCTCCGCACTGGTGGGATCGTGATCACAAACTTCGATCAGGGTTTCAATTACGTACTCGAATGTGTTGTGATCATCATTATACAGAATGATCTCGCGCAGTTCAGTTAATTGATCCTCAACCTGATTTAAAGATTTTGTACGTTCCTTAAGCATCTGTTAAATTTTACCGAACAATATTAGATATTTTTCATCTAACGGCAAAACAATGCGTAATTATTTTGTGTTTTCTGCGAAGTGTTATTTTTGCCGGGTGATGAAAGTAAGCTACAAGCATTTTGTTGAGACGCTGAAAGCAAGGCTGGAACAACCATTGCCGGGATTCGAAGCCCAGCGTAAACTCGAACCAGTTACACGCAAAACATATCTGGAAACGGCCGATCAGAACAAAGCCCGATATTCAGGAGTGATGGCGCTTTTTTATGCATGTGATGATCAAATCAGGCTGGTATTTATCCGAAGAACGGAATACAATGGCGTACACAGCGGACAAATATCCTTTCCGGGCGGAAGATATGAGCCGGGAGATGAAAACCTGAAAGAAACAGCCCTACGTGAAACCTTTGAGGAAATTGGTGTGCCGGCCGATAAGATCAACGTGATAGGAAAACTTACCGACCTCTACATTCCGCCCAGCAACTTTATGGTAGAACCCTATGTAGGTTACCTGGATGCTCCCCTGCAGTTTGTCCCGGATCCGGCAGAAGTAAACGAAATATTCTCAGTTTCGCTCGACGATCTGCTGAAAACCAAAAACCTGCAAACCAAAACCATCGAAACCGCCGGACGGAAAATTGATGTTGCCTGCTATTTTGTAGAGGGGAAAGTAATATGGGGAGCCACTTCGATGATCCTGAGCGAGCTGCTGGATGTGATCAGGGAAGCCATGGCATAAAAAAAACGACCACATTGCGGAAATATGGCCGTTCTTCTCTTCAGGATTACATGTTAGTCTAATATCTTAATATCATAGGTGATTTTTGCAGCTTTTGCCAGCATCAGCGTCACACCGCAATACTTATCCTGCGACAGGTTAACTGCCTTCTCAAGTTTGTCCATCGGCAGATTCTCACCCTTGAATTCGTAAGTGATGTGAATGTTGTCGTAATGTTTGGGATGCTCGTCGGTGGAGCTTGCCGAAACCGAAATATTGAAATACGTCGGTTCGATGCGCATTTTGCGAAGAATAGAAATTACATCCATCCCTGTACACCCGCCAAGCGCACTCAACAGCAGCGGCTTGGGTTGCGGCCCGCGGTTCCTGCCTCCTGCCTCTTCCTTCGCATCAATCATAAACTGATGACCATTAACATCCACCTGAAACGACATTCCATCCTTCAGTGTAACATCAGTAAATTTCTTCATTTTTCAATTTTTTTTGATTTGATGCAAAAGTACGAAAAAAAAAATAGTGTGATTAATGCGATTTAAACAAGTTTAACATTCTGTGAAATTAAAAGCAGCAAGGCGATCTGAAAACAGGTGATACAAAATTGCAGAATGCCTTGCAGGAAATATCACCTGGCGATCAATTCTTTTCAGAGTGTAATGCGAGGATCAAAGATGCGGTGCATCAGTTGAAAACAAACCTGCCGGGAATGATTCCTGACTGGAAAGAATCCATGAGCGCGCCGTTGGGGCTGTACCTTAATACCAATCCGCGCTGCTGGTAATCGATGGCGTCGGAGGTATAGATTACCGAAGTTTCGGGATCGACGGCCAGTGCATAGAACAAATGTTCCTCTTCGGAAATCAACGGCTGATCAGGCAGTGCTGAAGCTTCTTCCGGCATTCTGTAAATTCCCTGGTTAAGGAAATAAAGTGTGTCCGCCGTTCCGTTGATGCAGAGGTTGGTGGGGGAACTGTTGATTTCAGGAAACGTCATGCTGCTGATTACTCCCGGCACCTGCGGATCGATTTGCCAAAGCGAAGGTACTTCCTCACCCATAAACCCGCCGCTGCATAAAACCCAAAGCCGGCCGTGCTTATCCAGCGCCATTGAGTTGGGCTCTTTGCCCACCTTCAGCGAATCGATCAGCAAATCCAGATCGGGATCGATTACCAGAATTTGATTGTTTTGCCTGTCAGGGAACGAAAAATTGCTCCAGAATCCAACAAACACCTTTCCGGCAGCCATGATCAGGTTTTCTGAAGAACAGCCAAGTTCGATGGTGCCCGAAACCTCACGGCTTGCCAGATCGATAATGCTGAGGTGACCGGCATATAAATCCGACACATAGGCTTTATGGTCATTCACGGGAAGCATGAACCTCGGCGAGGTAAATCCGCCGATACTTCCAGCCTGCGACAGATCTTCGAGATCCAGTATTTCCACCCGCGCCGAATTATTCACTACCAGCCATGCCTCACTGCCAATAATCTGCATGGAAAATGCCACATCTCCAAGCGGACGCCGGGTGGCGGCGTAATAGATCTGGTTTTCCATTTTGAGGCTGTCCAGATCGAGAAATGAAAGTGATGCATTTCCATGACCAAAATTTCCTTCGTTAATCACAAACACGCCGTTGCCCCTGGTATACTTAGTGCCCTCACCGCTCACTTCGCCGAAATCATCATCCTTTTCGCACGCAATCAGTAAGATGCTTATTGCTGCCATAAAAAATATCAGTCTGCCTGTCATTGCTGTGGTTTATTAAAAATGTATTTGAGTGTAAGGCTAAAATTTCTGCCGGGCATGGGCTGCCAGGCTATTACCTGGTAGTTTGTTCCGGTAAGGTTGTTCACCGCAAAGCGGATGGCAATGGCCGATTTACCCAGGTTAAGCTCTTTCGAAAGCCAGAGATCATGCACTGTAAAACCGGGAAGGTATCGGCTGTTGTCGGATGTGGTGTATCTTTTGCCGGTATAGTTGTAGTGATATCCGATACCAAATCCAGAAAAAGCGGCATAGAGGTTTTGGATTACCAGGTGCTCCGGCACATAAACCAACTGCTTTTGCACCGATTGATCGGTTTCGGCACGGGCTGCCTGATTCTTTGCAGAAGTGCCGGTGTACATCAGCGAATATTTCCATGTGATGCCTGCGAAATTTCCTTCTGCAGATATGCCGGTTTCGATCCCCTGCGAGATCACATTTAGAAGATTCGAGGGCCTCCAGTAGCTGAAAACACTGTCGGGCTGCCACATGATCCAATTGTCGATATCTGAATAAAAATATCCCGCATCCGCTTTCAACTCAATAGTTCCCATTGTTTTGGCATACGTCAGCCCTGCTTCTGATGAGAAACCCGTTTCATAATCCAGTTGAGGATTTCCGCCCGGAACCCAGAAAAGGTCGTTCAGCGAGGGCGCATGAAAATTCCGTGAAATATTGCCCTTTACATCCAGCTTTTCATCTTTAAGCAGCCGGTACTTAAAACCAAGGGATGGAGCAGGGGGCGCCACATGATCGTCAACCACCTCCTGCCTCAGCAGTGCATTCACATTAAACCGGGAAGCAATCTGATAGCTGGCGCCAATGCACAGGTTTCCATGCCTGCGGTATTTATGGGTTTCATAATTACCCGAGCGTACCTGATGAAAGTCGAATCCTGCAGAGATATTGAGCAATAGATTTTCGATGCCCTGATGCTCGTAACTGATTATATTCAGCGATGAATTCACGATATTTTTCGAATCGGTTCCCGAGATTTTGTTGGTATAGTTCAGGTTGTTGTGAATAAAGCCGCTCTGTGCCGTCAGTTTACCTCCGGCTACAAACTGCTCCATCCGCAACAGGGATCGGATAAAATCCTCCTGCAGTTTTTCATTTCCCTCGGGAACCTGCACCATGATATTCGAAGGAATTTCCCGGTGCTGCTTTTGCATCCATACCTTTGCAGACAAGATGGTCTGCTTGCCGGGTTTCCAATATAGCTGCTGCAAAACTCCCTGGCGGTTCCAGGCGGCATTGTCCCGCTTTTCCGTTGGCGGGTTTTTCCTGCTGAGGGCGTTGTTCAGAAACGAAAAATCATTTTCGGAACGCCCGAGATAGATCCTGGTGGATGATTGGAAAGTCGCATCGCCAAAACTCACCATTCCCCTGAATTTCCGGGTGCCGAAATCGGCGATCTCTTGTTGAAGACTTACCTTCAGCCGGTTTTGCCAGTCGGCGGTGGTGGAAAGATCTACACTCCCGCCCAGACCGCCGGAGCTATGCGCCATCGATCCGCTGCCGAAATACACCGAGGCGTGATCGATCACCGAAACAGGGATAGAGGAAAAATCTGTCTGCCCGGGCATGGGCGAATTAATGTTCATTCCGTTCCAGATCACCTGCGTATGGGAAGCCGAAGCGCCCCGGATAGAACTGCTGGCCAGGGAACCCTGTCCGTAGCTCTTTACGAACAGCGGCGCTGATACTATCAACAAATCGGCAAGACTTCCTGATGAATGTGATTCCAGGGTTACCGAGTCCAGTTTTAATGTCCTGTAGCCTGCCCTTTTATCGAAATTTACGCCCAGGATTTCAACGGCTTTCAGATCGAGCGTATCATAGATCATCTGCCCCATCAAGAACAATGGGAACATCAATAACAATATGATCGCGGATCGTTTTACCACAAAATTCTAATTTTCTATCTGATACTGATAACTGAAAAAACCGACTGCGCATCCTCCGAAGTCAGGATGATACAATATAGCCCGGCAGCATGATTATCCATGTTGATTTTTAAATGATGATAAAAAGCTTCGGAATAAATTCTGTTCCCGGATTGATCCACCAGGTCACAGGAAAGCCGTCCGGCGAAATCCGTTGCGATGGTCAGCATGTCCATACATGGATTGGGATAGATCAAAACATCCGCCCTTATTTCTTCAACGCCGGCACCGGCAGTATTGATCACCGCAATGCCATCGAGGTCGAACCCGCCGGTTTCGAAGGCTGTCGGCCAGGGATCGTTTACCGCCCGCCCCATGGAATCGAAGCCCGCAAATTCTTCAGATATTGACCCCACCACATCGGTGATCCTGATATGCGTAATCCGCTGCAAATCCAGGCCGGGAGTACCTGCCAGTTCGGAAAGATCGAAGGGTGTACCGTAGCCCTGCCGGTACTTGCCGGCCAGATTATTGATCTTTGTACAGTCGATTCCGCCGAAAGCAGGCACCTGCTGTGAGGTATCCGTGAGTGAAATCGCCGGAAACCCGAAAAAAATCTCCCCATCCGAACTTACCTCCACAAATGCCAGCTCAAGAAAAGTATCGTTCATTGCGTTTTCGAAAACGGCAAAATCCCATCCATCACCATCGGCTACCGGTATATCGAAGGTCAGCAATGCCGATCCGCCGTCGCCAAGGCTGACTACCCCTGCAGAATTTCCTTCGGCAAAACCGGTGGCATCGGCAGGATCGCCGAAGCTTACCATTCCCAAATCCGGGTTGGAAATATCAATATAGCCGCGAATTACTTCGCAACCCACGGCCCAGCCCGTAATAATACTGCTGTCGTTTTTTACTGCCGTACTGCCCTCCAACCCTGCTGCCGGCGGATATTGTGCAACCGCCTGCAGCGGAATAAGGATCAGCACCAATAAATATTTAAAGCAGGTTTTCATCCTAGTTTTTAATGATTTTTACAGGCGAAAATTTTGCTCCACTGCCTTCGGGAAGGATAAAATAGATGCCGGCGGGCAATCCGGAAACATCCGCGGTGAATTGGTCTTTGCCGTTCCGGTTTTCAATACACATCCGCTGCCGGCCTGAAACATCAACCAATTGTAAACTGCCGCTCGGCCCGGAGGCCCGGATCTGAATCAGATCCATACAGGGGTTGGGAAGTACCTGAATCTTTTCGAAAACCTGAACGGCTTCCATGCCGGTAACATCCCGGTAATCCACGGCCACTTCCTCGGCGGCAATCCCCACCTGGTAGCTGCCGGTTTCGTTTCCGCTCAGGTCGTAAATTCTGCCGGTTCCGTCCGGTGCAACCCAATAGGAGTAATTCACATACAATTGTTCATGTATGCTATCGATTGTCATCGCGGTTATTTCCAGATCTGAAAACGGATTCTGTACCAGGCTTTCATCAGCCACGGAAAAGTTGTCTGTATAAACGGTTCCGATGTTTCCGCTTATTTGCAGGTAAATCTTCCCCTGATGAATACCGGCGCATTCTGCTACCGGATGCGGAATTTCATGCAGGCTGTATGAAGCCGAAGGAAGGTGATAATCGATCAATGTGCCCGTGGTTCCGCCCCAGGGTGTTTTGCAGACGATGATCAGCCGGTCGTTCTCAACATATGAGGGTCCGATACCTACCGCCTGTTCGCCAAGATTTATTTCGCGGACGAAACTCATGGTTTCCAGGTCGATCACCGCCAGTTTGCCCACCGTAGCGGCCCATCCTCCGGCCACCGATACATATGCCGTGTCGGCAGCGATGGCGATTTCCCACGATTCGTCGCTGATCTCAGTAAACTGCGTGATCAGTTCAAGATTTTGTGCATCTCTTACCTGAAGAAAATTCTCCGTCACCGGATATTGCCGGCTCACCAGAAGCTTATCCTGCCAAATGGCGAATTTGTTCACCCCCGACAAAGCTATAACGGCCTCGCGGGCTCCGTTGTCGAGGTTGATTTTCGCAAGTGAATCCTGGGCTGCAATCCAGGCATATCCGCCGTCAATCAACATTCCCTGCACCGATTGACTGAAAATGGTGGTGAGGGTTTCCGTTTCACCGGTTTCGGGATGGTAGGCGGTAAGGGTTACGTAATCATCAGGATCAGCGTAAGCGCCTCCGTTGGCCACCATCACGCGGTGCATGGTGGCTTGGCCGGATGTTGCGGCCATAAAAACGACCACCGGAAGAAGTAAAAGTAAGGCCTGTTTCATGAAATAAAGTTTTAAGATTAAACATATAATTTTCAACATCTTAAAACTTGCAGGAAACGACTTGGAATAAATATGGAATTCCTATTTACCCTAAGCTTTTATCCCGAAAGCTTTGATTTGTTTGCCAAGGCAGGTCTTCTGACTTACTCACTTTCCGGTCAGCCTTCCCATCCCGCACCTGCGGGACAGTGGCATGAGGTTGACAGGAAAGATTCCAATGAGCTTACAGCAGCGGGAACTGTCCGGGATTCTCACCCGGTTCCCTATTATGCGCTTGCTCCCGGTAGGGAACAACATGCACCTTAGCTGTGGCAAAAGTACATAATTATTCACGAATGAGCACCCGCACAGAAGAATCTTATGAACGACTTATCGACAGTGCCGGTTTTGATGGTTGTGATGGTTGTGATGGTTGTGATGGTTGTGATGGTCATTGTTGTGGAGCTTGTCATTGGACGCGAAGCAAACCCTGTCATGATGAAAAATCCAAACAAAAGCACATAATAATCAAAATAGTGCTATTTTTGACCATTCATTAGCGAACAGGGTACCAATCTAAACATATGAGCGAGAAGAGTGAGCAGTTGATCCTGATTGTGGATGACAATCCGAATAATCTCCAGGTATTGGGCAGCATCTTAAGTACAAAGGGTTACAAAATTGCCCTGGCCAAAAGCGGCACGGAAGCCTTGGAATTTATCGCCAAAGAACCTCCCGATCTTGTCTTTTTGGATATTATGATGCCCGACATGAACGGCTTCGAAGTTTGCGAAAAGCTAAAATCGCAGGAAGAAACCAGGATGTTGCCGATCATTTTCGTGAGCGCCCTGTCGAATCCTCAACACAAGGTGAAGGCTTTCGAAACCGGCGGGGTGGACTACATCACCAAACCTTTTAATATGGCCGAGGTGGTGGAGCGGGCACGCGTTCAACTGGAGCTTAAAAGCACCCGCGAAGAATACATGAAAACCAACATGCAACTTCTTCAGCAGATCAATGCACGCGAAAAACTGGAGGAAGAATTGCGTAAGGCCAAAGAAATTGCCGAGCAAACCACCCGCACCAAAAGCAATTTCCTGGCCAGCATGAGCCATGAGATCCGCACACCTATGAACGGCATTATGGCCACCGCCAGCCTGCTTAAGAATACCCCGCTCAACGAAATCCAGAAGGATTATGTTGACATTATCGATTATTCGGCCAATAACCTGCTCACCATCATCAATGATATTCTGGATATTTCAAAGATAGAGGCCGGTCAGATCACCCTCGAACACATCGACTTCAACCTGCACAATGTGGTGAACGAAACCCTGAAGCTGCTCAATCCGAAAGCAAAAGAAAAAGAGATAAACTTTCAGGCCAAGATCGACGAATCTGTTCCGCTGTATGCCAAGGGCGATCCCATCCGACTTAAGCAGGTGGTGATCAACCTTACCAACAACGCCATCAAATTTACCCCGGTGGGTTCGGTAACCATCGAAGTGGAAACCATCGAAAAAACCGAGGAAAATCGCAAGTATCTTTTCAAAATTAAAGACACCGGCATCGGCATACCCGAGCATGCCAAAGACAACCTTTTCAAGGAATACCTGCAGGCCGAGATTTCTACTGCCCGGCATTTTGGCGGTACCGGGCTGGGGCTTTCCATCTCCAAAAAGCTGGTGGAACTGATGAACGGCGAAATTGGATTTGAGAGCCATGAAGGAAAGGGCTCCACATTTTGGTTCACGGTGGTGCTGGCTATCGGGAAGGAACCACCCTACGATCTCGAAAACGAAATCCCGCTCCGCAACGGGGATCACCATAAATTAAGCATTTTGATTGCGGAGGACAACCTGGTGAATCAGAAGGTGGCCATTGCCACCCTGAAAAACATGGGCTACAAACTGGAAGTGGCCGATGATGGCCGCATCGCACTCGATATGCACAAAAAGAATCAGTACGACGTTATTCTGATGGATATCCAGATGCCGGTAATGGATGGATTTGAGGCCACACGACTGATCCGCGAATGGGAAGCAGAACAGGACACCGGCAAAAAAGTGAAGATCATTGCCATGACCGCCAATGCCATGAAGGAGGATCGTCAGAAATGCCTCGATGCCGGTATGGACGAATACATCAGCAAGCCCTTCAAATCTATCGAACTTGCACGCATCCTCAACGACATTTTCGCCTGATCCGGCGCTGACGAGGACCACAGATGCGTTTTAAGATCCGGCAAAATCATAAAAGAATGGCTCAGGAAAATTATTCCCCCGCCGCTCGATTCTGCCAAAAAATTTTAACTTTGTGCACTGAAAACAAACCTTATCAATAACGATTTTAAAACATAGTTGAGGTATGAAGAAACATAATTTCTACGCCGGTCCTTCGATACTGCCACAGTACACACTGGACGAAACAATCAAAGCCATTCAGGATTTTGCAGGCACAGGCTTGTCGATCATGGAAATTTCGCATCGCAGTAAACAATTTGTTGCTGTAATGGACGAAGCACAGGCACTGTTCAAGGAGTTGCTGAATATCCCGGAAGGCTATTCGGTAATTTTTGTAGGTGGAGGAGCCAGCACACAATTTGCCATGGTTCCCTACAACCTGATGAAGAAAAAGGCTGCCTACCTGAACACCGGTTCATGGGCATCCAAAGCCATCAAGGAAGCAAAACTTTTTGGCGAAGTGGTGGAAGTGGCATCGTCGAAAGACAAAACCTTCAGCTATATTCCCAAAGGATGGTCCATTCCCGAAGATGCTGATTACTTCCACATCACCACCAACAACACCATTTACGGCACCGAAATTCATGAAGATTTCGATGTGAACGTTCCTCTGGTAGCCGATATGTCGTCCGACATTCTCAGCCGCCCGGTTGATATTTCCAAATACGCGATCATCTATGGCGGTGCACAGAAAAACCTGGCTCCTGCCGGCGTTACCTTTGCCATCGTACGTAATGATGTTCTGGGGAAAACAGGCCGCGACATACCTACCATGCTCAATTATCAAACCCATATCGACAAGGAATCGATGTTCAATACACCTCCGGTAGTTCCTGTATTTGCGGCCGTACAAACCCTGAAGTGGCTTAAACAAAAAGGCGGTGTAGCCGAAATGGCAAAGATCAACAAAGAAAAGGCACAACTGCTTTACGACGAAATCGACCGCAACCCGATGTTCAAGGGAACCGTCATCAACAAGGAAGACCGCTCGCTGATGAACATTTGTTTTGTAATGAACGAAGGCTATGAACAGCACGAAAAAGAATTCCTCGATTTTGCCACCGAAAGGGGTATGATCGGAATTAAAGGCCACCGTTCGGTTGGCGGCTTCCGTGCCTCCACCTACAATGCCCTTCCTGTTGAAAGCGTAAAAGCACTGGTGGAAACCATGCAGGAATTCGAACAGAAGAAAGCATAAAACACCATGAATTTATAAAACAAGGAGAATACAATGAAAAAAGTATTGATAGCAACCGAGAAACCTTTCGCACCTGCTGCGGTTGATGCCATCAAAAACATCGTGGAAGAGGCAGGGTTCGAATTTTTGCTTTTGGAAAAATACACCGAAAAGCAGCAATTGCTCGATGCAGTTCAGGATGTCGATGCAATAATCATCCGCAGCGATAAAGCCGACCGTGAGGTGATTGAAAAAGCCAGCCGCCTCAAAGTGATTGTCAGGGCAGGCGCCGGATACGACAACATCGACCTGAATGCCGCCACCGAAAAAGAAGTTGTGGCCATGAACACCCCGGGCCAAAACTCCAATGCGGTAGCTGAGCTTGCCCTCGGCATGATGGTTTTTATGGCCAGGAATAAATACAATGGAAAATCAGGCACCGAGCTGCGCAACAAAACCATTGGTATTCATGCCTATGGCCATGTAGGAAAATATGTTGCCAACATCGCCAGAGGTTTTGGCATGCAGATTTATGCCTACGATCCCTTTATCGACAAGAATGAAATGGTTAAAAATGCCGTGATTCCGGTTGATTCGGTTGAGGAGCTTTATAGCAAGTGCCAGTATGTTTCGCTGCATATTCCGGCCAACGAAAAAACCAAGAAATCCATTGGTTTTGATCTGCTGTCGAAAATGCCTGAAAATGCAGTACTTGTAAACACTGCCAGAAAAGAAGTGATTGATGAGGAAGGCCTGCTCAAAACGTTCGACAATCGCCGCGACTTCAAGTATATATCCGATATAGCCCCGGATTGCACGGCAGAGCTGGAAACACGCTTCACCGACCGCTTCTTCTTCACACCCAAGAAAATGGGAGCCCAAACTGCCGAGGCAAATATTAATGCAGGGATTGCAGCAGCCAGGCAGATTGTAGACTTTTTTGAAAAAGGAGATAAAACTTTCCAGGTAAATAAATAAATAATTTTTATTAATTTTGCCGGCTCAGTCAGACCTGACGATCAAATAATTGTCAGGTCTGACTTTATCTGTTTGTATTTATTAATTTGTGTCCCCCAACTAATGATTTATTATGGAGAATGAAGCTGACAAAACGATGACTTTCTTTAGGTTTGAAGACCTGAGGGTTTATCACAAAGCGCTCGATTATGTGGAATGGGTCCATTCAAATACCAGCCTTTTCCCTGAAAACGAAATGCATACATTGACGGTAAAATTCGTAAATGCTGCCCAGGCCATTACAATGCAAATTGCCGAAGGTTCCTCCCGGAACAAAACCCAGTTTATTTATTATTTGAAAATGGCCAAAAGTTCTATTCGCGAATGTGTGGTTTATACAGCCATTGCAAAAGGGCTGAATTATATGACCGAAACCACCTCCGACGAGTCGAGAGGACAGTTGATGGAACTTACTAAAATGATCGGCGCGCTCATCGGATCGCTGCAGCGCAGCACCAATCACTACGACGAAAAATAAGCCGGTAAAAGAATTTCAGTAACCAAAAAACAAGACGAACTCATTATGGCTATTTTAAAACCTTTCAAAGGACTGCGGCCACCTGCCGGTATTGCTGACCAGGTAGCCTCGCGGCCCTACGATGTACTTAACTCACAGGAAGCAAGGGAAGAAGCTGAAGGAAACCAATACTCCCTGCTCCACATTATCAAACCCGAAATCGACCTTCCTGAGGATGTAAACCTCTACGCACAGGAGGTGT
>JBKHBQ010000026.1:0-23430 GCA_046542305.1 Bacteroidales bacterium | reverse complement strand
GATGGTGTAATCGAGCCCGGACTCTTCTTTAAAAGAGTTGAAGGGCCTGGTGATGCCCGGAATAAAATCAATTTCAAGCGACAGCAGGATTCGGATTTCGTGGCGGTATTTTTCTTTCAGACTCCGGATTTCTTCTACATAATTCCTTAATGATGCCTCACCGATGATGGCAAACCTGTTTTCGAAAGGCACCGGTGCATGGCTGGAAAAGCCCAGTGTGTGAAATCCCTGCCTGACGGCCTCCTGCACATAGGCTTCGGGTTCCTGTGCGCCGTCACAGAAATGAGAGTGTGTATGTAAGTTGAAAAGAATTTGTTCCATTGATAAATGTTAATCGTTAGTTGTACTTTTTAATCGAAGCCCGGCCTGTTCTGCCGACCCGCCTTCGCTGCGCTTCGTCGAGGCAGGCTACCCACTGCCAGCTTAAAACGCCTCCTCCTCGAATACCCTGAATACTTTGTCCATTCTTCGCACCAGGGTTTTTACCGGAATTGAGCAGACATCCCCTTTAACGGTTTTTTCCACATTCTGTTCATCCACGCGGATTTCGGGTACCACATCTTCGTACACGCCGGTGGTGGGTCCGTTTATCTGGATTTCATCACCCACAGCAAGTTCTTTGGTTTCCATCCTGATCTCCGCCACGCCGACCTTTGCAAAATAATTGGTGACTTTGCCCACATATTCTTTACGCTTGGTGGCCACCGATCCGTATTGTTTCGTCCATTCGCCCATTTTCTGTCCCAGGTAATAGCCGTCCCAGAAGCCGCGGTTGTATACGGTGGCAAGCTCCCGGTTCCACCTGTCGAGGTTCTGCCTGGAGAATTCACCTTCGAAATATGCACCGACCGCTTCGCGATAGACGCGGCAAACTGTTTTTACATAATCTGCCTGGCGGCCGCGCCCCTCGATCTTTAGCACCCTTACGCCGGCCCTCAGGATCTTATCAAGAAAATCGATGGTTTTCAGATCCTTGGGAGACATAATGTATTCGTTGTCGATTTCCAGTTCGAACTCGCCGTCGAGATCGGTCACTTTGTAACCGCGCCGGCAAACCTGCAGGCAGGCGCCGCGGTTGGCCGAAAAGTTCATGTTGTCGAGGCTCAGGTAGCATTTTCCTGAAACGGCCATACACAGCGCCCCGTGTGCAAATATCTCGATCTCCACCAACCTTCCGGAAGGGCCTTTGATCTGTTCGGCTTCGATTTGCCCGGTGATTTCCGCCACCTGCTTCAGGGTCAGCTCGCGGGCGGTAACCATCACATCTGCAAACTTTGCCCAAAACTTCACCGCTTCGATGTTGGTGATGTTGGTCTGCGTCGACATATGCACCTCCACCCCCTGCGACCGCGCGTATTGGATCACCGACAAATCGGAGGCAATAATGGCCGTGATGCCGTTGGCTTTGGCTGCATTCACGATCTTTTTCATTTCCTCCAGCTCCTGATCGTAAATAATCGTGTTGAGGGTGATGTAGGAGCGGATGCCGTTTTCGCGGCAGATGCCAGAAATTTTTTCGAGATCGTCGAGCGTAAAATTTTTTGACGAGCGCGAACGCATGTTCAGCTTCCCGATGCCGAAATACACCGAATCCGCCC
Source organism: Bacteroidales bacterium (assembly GCA_046542305.1). GTDB lineage: Bacteria > Bacteroidota > Bacteroidia > Bacteroidales > 4484-276 > JBKHBQ01. The sequence continues at coordinate 21,832 of JBKHBQ010000026.1, read as the reverse complement.
CGCCCTGAATGGCCGCCGTCAACGATTCGTACGAACCTACCGGCGCCATGATCTCTATATTGCGTGCTGTCATTTCCAATTAATTTCGGTGCAAAGGTAGGGGGAATTCGCGACAGTGAAAGATGATTTTGAATATGTGAAATTATGGGCGCAAAAGCAGGCACAAAACAGGTGACTTTTTTGTAGATAATTCGATGCATTTTGCAATTGGAGGAAAAAGCAAAACTGCAAAACGAATTTCAGGAATTAAAAAAATCATTTATTGCTGCCGGTAATATAACATCAGGAATTGGAAATAAGATTCCTCTCTGGTTGTTTGGATTTCGTTATCGATTTGATGATGGTCGTGGTAATTTCCTGGAACCCTGTAAAGAAATCTTCCTCTCCCCTTGCCCATCTCACAGCTCCTCCGTACATTTGTCGGTAAAAATTTAATGATTTGTTAATACAACATGGTACGTCGACCGGTGTTATAATAATCAAAATTATAAAAACGCTACCTATGAACATCTTGAAAATTTTGCGCAAACCGCTTTCGGTGCTGGTTTTACTATTCCTTTTTACAGGGATCGCCCTTCAGGCGCAGCAGGCCAAATATGTTTTTTATTTCATCGGCGACGGAATGGGCATTTCCCATGTTGCGGCAGCCGAAGCTTACCTGGCCGCCATCAATGGTGAAAAGGGATTTGAAAAAATGAGTTTCAGCGAATTCCCGGTCACCGGATTAAGCACCACCCATGCCGGAAACCGTTTCATCACGGGATCGGCGGCTGCCGGCACGGCGCTGGCCACCGGCCACAAAACTACCATCAACACCATCGGCATGGATGGCGCGAAGGAAAAACCGCTGACCAATATTGCCGAAATGGCCAAAAAGCGTGGCCTGAAGGTGGGAATCATCTCCAGCGTGAGCATCAACCATGCCACCCCCGCATGCTTCTACGCGCATCAGCCTTTAAGAAACATGTACTATGAAATCGCCCTCGACCTGCCCAAAAGCGGCTTCGATTTTTTTGGCGGAGGCGGCTTTAACGATCCAACGGGAAAGAGCGGTGATCAACCTTCTGCATATCAGTTGGCCATCGATCAGGGATATCAGGTAGTTAATACAACCGAAGAATTTTATGGCCTTAAAAAGGGGGACGACCGGGTGATCGCTACAGGGACCATGCTCGAATCATCCGGAGCTCTTCCTTACGCCATCGACCGGACGGAAAAGGATATTCCGCTGGAGGACTTTGTGGGTAAAGCCATCGAAGTACTCGACAATAAAAAGGGATTTTTTATCATGTGCGAGGAAGGCAAAATCGACTGGGCTTCCCATCCCAACGACGGGGTTACCGTAATTCACAATGTAATCTCACTGTCGAAAGCCGTAGAAAAAGCCTTTGAATTCTACAGGCAGTATCCTGACGAAACCCTGATCGTTGTTACCTCAGATCACGAAACCGGCGGAATGGCCCTCGGTCATACGCTCACCAAATACGAATCACAATTCAGCCTGCTTACCATGCAGAAAATGTCGATGGAAGCTTTCGCCGTCATGGCGGACTCGATGTTCAGGCACACCGAAAATGCTGATTTCGATTTAATGATGGAACTTGTCAGGGAAAACTTCGGCCTTACGGATGCCCTGTTAACAGATTTCGACAAACAGCGGCTGCAGGAAGCTTTTCTGGTGATGACCGGGCAGATGGATATGAGCGCCGATGAACAATATGTTCGCTACGGCGGGACTCATCCGGTAGCTGTAACGGCTGCGAAAATCCTGAACCAAAAAGCCGGCATCGACTGGACCACCTGGTCGCACACTGCGATTCCCGTACCTGTCTTTGCCATTGGGGCCGGACAGGAATTATTCGACGGATATTACGACAACACCGACATCCCCAAAAAGATCAGCAGGGCCATGGGTATGAAAGAAGCAGAAGTTCACTTTAACTAAATACCTGATAAATATTAAAATATGAAAACAAGAATTGAGCACGACACGATGGGAACCGTGGAAGTTCCTGCCGACAAGTACTGGGGCGCACAAACCCAGCGGTCGAAAGAAAATTTTAAAATCGGCGAACCGGGATCGATGCCTGTAGAGATTATCCGCGCATTCGGCGTACTGAAAAAGGCTGCCGCGCTTGCCAATTTCGAGCTGGGCGTATTGCCGGAAGAAAAATGCAAATTGATCGTGAAAGTTTGCGACGAAATTATCGAAGGCAAGATGGATGAACATTTCCCGCTGGTGATCTGGCAAACGGGATCGGGCACGCAGTCGAACATGAACGTGAACGAGGTGATTGCCAACCGCGCCCACGTGCTCAATGGAGGAAAACTCGACGACAAGAAAAAAACCATTCATCCCAACGACGATGTGAACAAGTCGCAGTCGTCGAACGACACCTTCCCCACAGCCATGAGCATTGCCGGTTACAAGGTGATTGTGGAAACCACCATTCCGGGCGTTCAGAAACTGCGTGATACCCTGGCGCAAAAGGCAGAAGATTTCAAAAATGTGGTGAAGACCGGCCGCACACACCTGATGGATGCCACCCCGCTCACCCTCGGAAATGAATTTTCAGGATATGCTTCACAACTCAATTACGGGTTGAAAGCGCTCGAAGCCACCCTGCCGCATCTTGCGGAGCTGGCGCTGGGCGGAACGGCTGTCGGCACCGGCCTCAACACACCAAATGGCTATTCGGAACTGGTTGCCGAAAAAATTGCTGAAATTACCGGGCATCCGTTCGTTACGGCACCCAATAAATTCGAATCCCTCTCGGCTCATGATGCCGTGGTAGAAACGTCGGGAGCTTTAAAAACACTTGCTGTAAGCCTTATGCACATCGGCAACAATACACGCCTGCTGGCTTCCGGCCCGCGCTGTGGTATTTCAGAGATCGTGCTTCCGGCCAACGAACCCGGGTCCTCCATCATGCCCGGAAAAGTCAATCCGACGCAGAATGAGGCCCTCACCATGGTGTGCGCCCAGGTGATCGGCAACGATATGGCCATTGCCGTGTCAGGCACGCACGGACATTTCCAGCTCAATGTGTTCAAGCCTGTAATGATCAGCAACATGCTGCAGTCGGCACGCCTGCTTGGAGATGCATGTGTTTCGTTCAATGATAAATGCGCCGTGGGCATCGAACCGCATCATGAAAACATCAAAAAGAACCTCGAAAATTCGCTGATGCTGGTTACCGCGCTGAACACCCACATCGGATATGAAAATGCCGCGAAAATCGCCAAAAAGGCACACGCCGAAAACAAGACCCTTCGTGAAGCCGCACTCGAACTGGGGCTGCTTACCGGGGAGCAGTTCGACGAATGGGTGGATCCGTCGAAAATGCTGGGTCATCTGTAAATCGACAGTTTAAACATAAAAGGCTGGCCATTGTAATTCTGGCCAGCCTTTTTTTATTCCAAATTTTCCGGTTTAATCTTCAATAACATTCTTGTAGTGTTCATAGCGATCGAGAATATCATACACATAATGGTAGGGCTCTTCGCCGCGACAATAGCCGTAGAACACCACCGAATCGTTATAATATTTCGGATCGGATTTGTTCAGCAGAAAATAATCCACATTGTCATCCCACTTGTTGGGATCGCGGTTGTATTTCTCAGCCAGTCGGCGGGCATCAAATACATGGGCAATCCCGGCATTGTAGGACGCCAGCACAAATTTCTTCCTTTCTTCCGGATCTTCGATGATGTCCTTAAAGCGTTCCTCAAGCATCCTCAGGTGTTTTACGCCGGCTTCTATATTTTGTTCAGGTGAAGAAAGGCTGTCGACACCGTATAATTCGGCAGTTCCCGGCATGAGTTGCATTAAACCGAAGGCACCCATCCACGAGGTGGCATCGGTTTTGAATCGGGACTCCTGATAAATGAGTGATGCGATCAATCGCCAGTCCCATTCGAGTTCAAGGCTTTTTTCCTTCAGGATTTCATCCCATGAAGAAATCTGTCCGCTCCTCACCGAATAATATTTGTGGGCATATTGCATCGACCGCGGATTGACGAAGTACTTGTTGTAAACGAAACGGGCGACTTTCGTATCGCGGAATTCGCTCAGCCAGTTGTTGATGTGGTTCCGCAGGCTGTCGGAGTGCTTGCCTACGGCCCATGCCATGTGCTGCGGAAAGCTGATGGGGGTTTCCACGTCGATTTCCGGGAAATACTTCTTGTTCACCTTTGCAATGTGTTCGTCACAAACGGTGTATTCGATTTCACCCTTAGCTACCATTTCGATGAGTTTTTCTGTATCGCGCGGGAATTCAACAATGTTTATGCTGTCGCCGATCTCCTCCTGCAGGTTTTCAAGGCGGGTGATGTAGGAAGAATTCATGGGCACGTACACCATCTTTCCAGCCAGGGCGAGTGGGTTTCTGATCAGTTTTCCCTCCACATCATCCCGGGTCCGCATTTTGCGCCATCCTTTGGGCAGGCGCTGAACCAGCACCTGACGGGTTTGCCCCATCGGACTGGTGAAATTTACCTTTTGATTGCGTTCGCCTGTAACGGTGAGCCCCATAGCGATCAGGTCAACTTTTCCGTTTTTTAGATCCTTAAAGGCATCGTTTAAATCGTTGTTCACCACGATCTGAAGATCCACACCGAGCTCCTTCGCATAGATCTTAAGCAACTCAAACTCGTATCCTGCGGGCTCTCCCCTGTAAATAAAATAGTTGGTGGAGTTATAGTCTGTGCTGGCGATCAGCGTTCCCCTTTTCAGGATACGCTCCAGCGAATGATCTTCTTTCTCAGCAAGTTCTCCCAGTTCCTCGAGCCTGACCCTGTCGTCGATGTTGCACGAGTGGGGAATGAACAAGGCAAACATTGCAATCAGAAAAATTACGACTTTTCTCATATTGCGCTGTTTTAAAAAATTGGCCGGCAAAAGTATAAAAAAAATGCAATATACAACCGTAAGTGGATAATTAGCAAATTTTTAACTTCACCAATAACGTTTTTAATGATTTATTTAAGCTATAAACAACTCATTCTGAATTCGATAAATTATGTACTTTCGTAAAAAAAACTTTAAAATGAGCAGAGTTTGTTTATTGCTTTTATTAGTAACAATATTTTGGGTATTTGGTTGTAAAAACCCTCCAGAAACTACTTATGGTATTGATATAAAGGAAATTGACACCGGATTAACTGAAAACCTCCGGGGCTTGTCGGTAGTGGATGAAAACGTGATGTGGGCAGGCGGGCAGAATGGGGTTTACATTTTTACCACCGATGGGGGTGAAAAACGGACCATCGATTCGGTGCCGGGTGCCGGAACGCTGGATTTCAGATCGGTGTGGGCCTTCAACGGCGATACCGTGATCCTGGTTTCAGCCGGTACGCCGGCCAGGATTTTTAAAACCACAGATGGTGGGAAAAACTGGAAAATCACCTTTTCAAGCGATAATCCTTCTATTTTTCTCAACGCGATCAGTTTTTGGGATGCAATGCAAGGAATTGTAATGGGAGACCCTTACGGCGGACATCTTTTTATCCTGAAAACCAAAGATGCGGGAGAGAACTGGGAGCGCATTCCGGTGGCACAAATTCCACGGGCATTGACCGCCGAAGGTGGCTTTGCCGCCAGCGGAACCTGTCTGCGCACCCTTCCACCCGTATTTGCATGGATTGGTACCGGAGGCGACAGCGCCAGGGTGTACCGCACCGAAGACAAGGGTTTAACATGGAAGGTGGTGAATACACCGGTCCTGAGCGGCAGTCAGATGAAAGGTATTTATTCCGTCAGCTTTAAAAACGCCATGCAGGGCATCGTGGTGGGTGGGGAATGGAATGCTCCATCACCGCCCGACAGCAAGGCTTATTCGTGGGATGGCGGCAAAACCTGGACCCTGGCCGAAGGACCGGCGGTTTATTGTTCCGGAAGCTGTTATGTAAAGAATGATATCTTTTTAGCCTGTGGACAATCAGGCATTTTCCTTTCTGCAGATCTGGGAAAAACCTGGACCCGGATCAGCGAAGAACACCTGTACGGCCTGGACTTTGACGACAAAGGCAAAACCGGCTACGCAACCGGCCCCGGCGGAAAACTGGTCAGGCTTCAATTGGTTGAAACCAATACAGCCGGGCAGAATTAAAATGCAGCCCTGATAATCTTTTCGAACTCCTCCAAATGAGCATCGCCGAAACCGAGATGGGTGACCATCCTGATGGTTTGTTTTCCGAAACCTACGGCAAGCACATTTTTTTCAGCCAGTTTTTTTAAGAATGTATCCGAGGGCATGGCATTGTCCAGCCTGAAAACCATGATATTGGTTTCTACAGGCAGGATCTCGATTACAAACGGAAGCTTTTCTACCATTTTGGCAATCTCTGCAGCCCGCCGGTGATCTTCAGCAAGCCTGCCGATGTGATGATCGAGGGCATGGATGCCTGCTGCCGCAAGATAACCTGCCTGCCGCATGCCCCCGCCCAAGACTTTACGCACCCTCCGTGCCTGTTTGATGAAAAGCCTGTCGCCGATCAGCAATGACCCCACCGGAGCTCCCAATCCTTTTGAAAGGCAAATGGAAATGGAATCGAAAACTTTTCCGTACTGCAGGGCCGTTTCATTATTCTTTACCATGGCATTGAAAACCCTGGCTCCATCGAGGTGGTATTTCAGGTTGTTTTCACTGCACACCCTGCCGATTTTTTCGATCTCCTCAAAATCCCAGGTGCTTCCGCCGCCCTTGTTGCTGGTGTTTTCCACCACAACCAATTTCGTAACAGGATGATGGATGTTGTCGGGGTTGATGTTTTCGAGTACATCGGAGGCGGTAAACCTGCCGCGGTCGCCAAGCAAAAGCCTTACCGAGCTACCTGAATTCACTGCAATACCGCCGCCCTCGTAATTGTAAACGTGTGCCGTGCGGTCGCAAATCACTTCATCGCCCGGACAGGTGTGAACCCTGATGGCAATCTGGTTGGTCATCGTTCCTGAAGGGCAGAAAATGGCGGCCTCCATGCCGAACATTCTCGCCGCCTTTTCTTCGAGCTGAATGATGGTGGGATCTTCTTCAAAAACATCATCGCCCACCTCCGCCGAAAACATCGCCGCGAGCATGGCAGGCGTTGGTTTTGTGACGGTATCGCTGCGTAAATCGATTTTCATTGTTCAAATAGTTTTCATTATAAACCATTCGGCTCTGCCATTTTGCGATAGTCTGCCGTAAATTGCTGCGCGTCATTCATTGTAGTATACTATGTGTAATCTATTGCGATTTGCTTTGCCTGGTTCGTGGTAATTTGTACAAAAATAAATTTATTGAGCAAGACCACGCCAGTTCTCTTTTAATTTTCCTGTTCAGCACCTTTTTTCTATTTTTACAACAAAAAAATGCAGTCATGAATTTCCAGGAATTGATTCGATTTCGCGAAAGCGTAAGAAGTTATGATCCCGATCGTAAAGTAGCAGAGAACACGTTGAAACGTATCCTTGAAGCCGGCAGACTGGCTCCTTCGGCCGCCAACCGGCAGCCCTGGATTTTTTACCTTGTGTCGTCGGGTGAGGCACTGGCAAAGGTGCATCGCTGCTACGGCAAGTCCTGGTTCAGGGAAGCGCCCCATGTACTGGTGGTTGCAGGGAAGCGTGACAATGCCTGGACCCGGCAGTACGACGGATACAATAGCCTGGAAACAGATCTTACCATCGCCATGGATCACATGATCCTGGCCGCGGCTGCCGAAGGAGTGGGTACCTGCTGGATTGCGGCCTATGATCCTGATAAACTCCGCAGCACAGGAATATTGCAGGAGGATGAAACTGTATTTGCCCTCACCCCGCTGGGGTATCCGGAGGAAGGATATTCGTGGGGTCGCGAAAAAATCAGGAAACCATTGGATAACATTGTCCGCTTTATTTAAACTGCATCAGGAATGACCCTTGAAGATTTGCTGCGCTATGAGCTATCCAAACGACACACCTCCGAAATCGCGAGGATGGTGGACAAGAATCCTGCACTGCTACACAGGCTGTGGGAGATTTCGCTGAGCGATGACGAACCCGTCAACTGGCGTGCTGCCTGGGTGTTGAAGGGAATCCGGGAAGAAGAGCCTGTGCTGGTCGAGCCGTTTCTGCCACAGATGCGGCTGGCGCTTCCAAAGCTAAAGAAGGACGGCGTGAAGCGTGAATTTTTGAGGATACTGCTGGAATATGGTGTTCCCGACGACGAGGAAGAACTGGGCTGCATGCTGAGCGCGTGCTTCGAGTGGCTGGCCAATCCGGCTGAACCCATTGCCGTTAAGGCACATTGCATGTCTGTTTTGCTTGATATCAGCAGGCAAATCCCCGAAATCATCCCGGAACTGCAAACCACAGTTGAACTTGCCATGGCAGAGGGTTCGGCCGGGATCATCAATCGCGGCAGCAAAGTACTGAAGGAGTTGAGAAAAATGCAGGCGGAAACCGATTAACGGCAGGAATTAGTTGTGCAACCTCATGTTTAAAAAAGCAGGCTCATGCCCGTGCCGCTCTCGATGAAATCGTTATTGTAGACTTCCCTGAGAAGTTCCTTGGCTCTGTTGCCGGTGCAATGCCCGGGCACAACCTTTTGCACACCGTATTTCCTGAAGGTTTTGATGATATCGATGACTTCCTCATCATAAAAATCTTCGAGATGAAATCCGCCCATCACCATAAAAATATTCTGTTCGAAAGCTTCGGCAATTTCCCGGACCATCCTGTCGATGCCGGGATGGCTGCAGGCGCTCAGGACGATCAGGCCCTTTTCGGATTGGATGATCAGGCACTGCTCCGGAATCTGAAAGCCCATTTGTCCCGAAAGGTAAATGTTCTCGGTGACCTGGTAGAGGTTTCTTTCGATGTTGGTCTGTGCTCCGTAATTTTCGACCATATCCTGAAAATCACCCTTCAGGGAAGAGGGGAGAAAAACCTGCATGTCAGGATTTTTTTCGAGCAATGGAAAGATACAGCCTGTGTGGTCGCCATGGTGATGCGAAATAACCAGGGTTTTGATGGTTTTCGGATCGATGTTCATGGTTTTCATGTTTGCGAAAAGCACATCCTTGCGGGTGCCGGTATCAAAAAGAATGGTGTCGTTGCTGTGGACCACAAGCACCGAAAAGCCCCAGTCGGCGGTGGTATGTTCATCAAATTGGTGATTATCGTAAAGCACCAGCAGTTCAACCGGTTTTTCCTGCGCCTGAACCGGATGCAGATAAAAAAACATCAGAATTGTTGCCAGGAGAAAGTGTTTCATAGTTGTTACTTTTTACGCTGCAAAACTACCATCGGAATGGTTATTTTGTGTATTCGGTTAAATGGAATAATCATGGTTCAAAGATAGCATATCAGCATAAATTTTGTGAACAATGTTTTGAATTGTAAGTACTTGAGGATCGACAGGCCGCTATGTTAACCTACTGTTAAATTCTTGCGGGATGAAGGTGGTTTCCTGAAGCTTTCATTGCTAATAATCGTACATTAGCGGCATAATCCTTAATTATGGTTTCCGGAACAACTGTTAACCGCCATTGGAGCGCGGCACGAAAATTCATTCGAAAGCATAACCTGGATGCGCTGACAGATGTTACGCTGTTCATCCTCATCACGCTTTTCATCCACTACCTTTACCGGTACTGGGCCATCCAACTGCAGTTTGCTCCGGTCAGGGAGCTGATGATTTCCATGCACGAGGGAATGGCTCACATGGTGTACGATCAGAGCCTTTGGATTGTGAAAAATGTGCTCGGCATCGATTTTACGGCGGTAGACCAGACAAGGATCTTCTATTTCAGCAACAGCGGGTACATAGCCATTAACAAGAGCTGCTCCGGGCTTAAGCAGATCCTTCAGTTCGCGCTGTTGATGGCTGTTTATCCGGGACTTTGGAAACGCAAACTGTGGTTCATTCCTGCCGGGATTGTGATCGTACACCTGACCAACCTGTTCAGGATTGCCGGATTGTCGGTGGTGATTGTAACGGAGCCCGAACACTGGGACCTGAGTCATGATTATTTTTTCAGGCCCTTCTTTTACGTGGTGATATTTTCGTTGTGGGTACTCTGGGTTGAAAAGTTCGGTCGCCCAAAAAAGTCCACAAAAAAGGCAGGAACGGAAGCCCCTGCCTGATTATACTTTTGTGATCAGTTTTATCTCAGCTCAAAAAAGCTTTCGCCAATCACATTGTTTTCCATGTACACCGTCACGTGATAGCGGCCCTCCATGGCCTGCTCGTCGTTGTTGCGTTTGTTCCAGTAAACGCATACATCCAGCGGCTCGCCTTCATAATCGAGCTTACGCATAATCGAATACTGAAGCTTTTCGCCCTGATGCATGAAAGTGTATTCGTCGGTCATGTCGTAGGTAAGGACCATCTTGTCAGGGCGTGCAATGCGGACGTAAACGATTTTTTCGCCGGGTTCAACCAGGGCATTTTCGCCGAGCGTGAAGCAAATCCGTACCCTGTCGGTGCGGCGTACCTTGTCGGTTTCGGTCTGGCGGGTTCCACGCTGCCTGATTCCGGTGGCTTCGATGTTGTATGCACGCAGTACGGCGGCATTGTCGACAATTTCGGTCAGCTTTTCTTTTTCCACGATCAGTTCGCTCACCTTGTTTCTTTCGGTTTGATAGCTTTCGCGGATGCGCTGATTTTCCTGCTTCAGTTCTTCGTTTACCACGTAAAGCGAATCCAATTGCTTAACATAGCCCTGAGCAACCACCCGTAGCCGGTCGAGTTTCTTCTTAATCAGGTAATACTCCCACTTGAAGTTGAGCAGATTTTTGATCTCCCTGGCATTGGCCTGAATGAGGCTGTCCTTGGTTGAAAGCGTATCCGAGAGCCTGCCGTATTCGCGTTTTACCTGATTGTGCTGTGTGAGGAGCGAATCCAGCTCCGTCTGAAGGTCATTCCTTATTTGTTCTTTTTCCTGTTGCAGCTCAGCTACCTCCGATTTTGTATCGAAGTAAAGATAGCCTGCAACCACAAGCAGTATCAGCAATATCGCGAGCAGGATAATATAGATTAGCGATCTGTTTTTCTTTTCAGTTTTTTCTGGCATGCGTTAAAATGGTTTTTTTATTCAATTACCGGTTTGTTTTTGATCAGGCCGCGGAAAGACTGATTTTCCTGCGGCGGGAAAAATTTCTGCAAAATTAGCTAAATAAAGCAAAGCGAATGGATTAGTATGGCAGTTTTTCCTGTCGGTTTTTTTTCTCCCAATCCGGAATTTTAAACTTATCGTGCTCAAGCCTGTTCATTTCGTCTTTCCATTCACCGGGATATCCGACCTCCTGGATTTTTCCGTTTTCGTCCTTTACATATCCGTCGTTGTACTTGGTAACCAGGCGGTCGCCCAGATCCACCCATTCCTGAAGCACCTTTTCACCCCAGGTATTCGAAAAGCCGGTTAGCAAAGCAATGCGCTGATCTCTTCCGGATAAATCCATCGCTTTTCTTGTGATGGAATCTGTGGCGGCCATCATCCGCTTTTCAAGGTCAGATTGTACTTTCCGGATATCCACGATCATCATATCATACCGCAGGTTCGCAAAATTCGACACGAAATTAAACGCCCACCACATCGATTCGCGTGAATAGCTGTTGATATCGCCCACAGTAAAGGGTTGGGGAACGGAAGTGGCGCCGACAAATACCGGCACGTAACAGGTAAAATACGTGTCGTCGACGCCAAACCAGCAGATGCCGCCGACTTCGTCAGGCAGGTGGCTGCGCATCTGACCGATAAACGAAAAGGCAGTGTTGTATGTAGAGATGGGTCGTTCCCACGAATACCGCGCACCATCCGCTCCGTCCCAGTAAAGGGGGCGCCAGCGGTTGGGCGATCCGAAGGGGCCGGCATCGAGGCCTTTGGTCATGTCGTAGGGTGTGCCTTCATAATGATCGCGCACCAGATCCATCAAATCCTGAAGGTTGATTTTTTTATCGGGTTTGATCCAGAGCGGATATCGTTCGGCACCTTTCACACCGCGGTGATAATCCGGCGACAGCTCCAGTGATGGTGAGGCACGATTGAAGAGGCTCCACACGCGGGTTTCGCAATACTTCAGGCGATCGGGCGTGGAGGGATTGTAAACTTCGTTGAACCTGAATGGTTCGCCGCTCTTCGGATCGTAATATCCTTTTTCGATGGCAAAGCTGATCACATTTTCAGCATACAGGCAGTTTTCAGGGTCGTCGAGCGGGAATTCGCCGATGCGGGCCATGTTGGCGTGTGCCGATATGGTTCCGTCAGGAATTTTCATTGCCACCCACACAGCGCCATCGCCGCCATCGCCGGTGCCCACCATTTCAAGAATCCAGGCTTCGTTGGGATCTACCAGCGAAAACGATTCGCCTTCGCTGCCGTAGCCGTACTGCTCCACCAGCGAAGTGATCACCTCCACGGCTTCCCGCGCGGTTTTGGCCCGTTCCAGCGCCAGGCTCATCAGATGCCAGTATTCGAGAAATTTCGAGTGATTCCACAGTTCCTCACGGCCGGTAAAAGTGGTTTCGCCTACGGCAAGCTGGTGCTCATTCATCTGAAATCCGATCACGGCATAGGTGTGGGGCACCTGGTGGATTTTCCCTTCCACGTTGTTTCTGCCGCTGCGAAACGTCAGCGAATCGCCGGGCAGGTGATCGCGGGCAGGCGTGTTGTTAAGCCGGTAGAGCCACTCGCCGTCGTTGGTGTAAACCAGAAAAGAGGAACCATCAGCCGATGCGCCTTTGGTCACGATAAGGTTGGTGCATGCAAAGGAATGCAAGGCAGGGAGCAGAAGGGCAATTAAAACTGCTATTTTTAAAAAGGCTTTCATTTCGCTTTGAATTATGAAAAAACAGAGGCTTTCCGGAAAAGGAAAGCCTCTGAATAACCGAGAATATTTTATTAATGACCGCTGCCGATCACCTTGAACTGATCTCCGGTTTCTTCGATGATTTTTCTGTACCATTCTTCGCCATATCCGGGATATTTAACGTCCGGGTTTTGCTGTCCGGGAACATGTTTTTTAATATTCCCATCCATGTATTTCATAAAAAGAAAACGGTAAAAATCCTTCCATTCGTAGGTAACGCGGTCGCCGGTTGCTGTGGAGTAATCGGTAAGAAAGCTCACTGCAAGGTTTGGATTCTTTTGGTAGAGTGTTTTTGCCTGCTCGTCGATCATGGGAGTAAGCGCTACGAATTCATCTTCGTAGGCATGGATTTTTTCCTGAACTTCAGGATAAATAGTGTTCCAGCGTGTATAGGCGAAATTGCTCACCTGATTGAATGCCCAGAAAGCTGCGTTGTCCGACCAGCGCATCATGGCCCCGTTTCCTCTTTCCATGGTATGTGGGGCGCGTGTGATGCCACAGTACATTGGCATGTAAACCGAACACGATGCATCGTCGAGGCCAAACCAGATGATGCCGCCAATGGGATCGGGCAGCCAGTCGCGCATTTGGGTTACGAATGAAAAGCCGGTTTGCTGTGTGGCGGTGGCCCTTTCGTTGCAATAGGTTACCCCGTCAACTTCCCAGGTAAGCGGCCTCAGGCGGTAGGGTACGCCAAACGGGCTTGCGCCAATGTCCTTGCTCATATCCAGTTCGGTGCCTTCCAGGTGGTCACGCATGAATTCGAACATATCCTGTACGCTGACCTTCTTGTCGGGTTTCACCCACAGCGGCATGCGGTTGGTGGCATATTTATCCACGTTCTCATCACCGCCCGAAAGCTTCTTGCCGTGCTCGATATCTCCTTTTACATAATCCCAGTACTGGTCCATGCCTTCCGTTACATCGTTGAACATAGTCCATACGCGGATCTCACAAAAACGTGCACCACCAAAATCAACGGGTGCATAGGTATCCGAAAAGCTGAAGTTTTTATCTTCGCCTTTGAAATAACCTTTGTCGCGTGCAAACGAAATCACATCAGTGGAATAGATGGTTTCGATGTTTTTGTCGTTGATGAACCGGTCGAAATTATCCGATGTTACCGATGATTTTCCGTCGGCCAGCGGGAAAGTGGTGATGCGGGCCTGGTTGGCGTGTCCCGAAACATAACCATCCGGTACCAGCCGTGCTACCCATACGGCGCCTTTGTGGCCGTCGCCCTTGCCGATCAGTTCGAGGATCCATACTTCGTTGGGGTCGGCAATGGAGAAACTCTCGCCCGAGCTGTAGTAACCGTATTCAGAAATGAGTTCATGAAACGTGCGAATGGCCTCACGGGCGTTCTTTGCCCTTTGAAGCGTAATATAGATCAGGCTGCCGTAATCGATAATGGCACCTTCCTGTTTGCCCAGTTCGGGACGTCCGCCATAAGTGGTTTCGCCGATGGAAAGCTGGAATTCATTAATATTACCCACAACATTATATGTGCGCGAAGCCTGCTCGATTTTCCCGAGCCATTTCCCGGTATCCCACTCATAAACATCCATCATGGTGCCCTCGGGCCATGTGGCGGCAGGCCAGTGATAAAGCTCGCCGTACAGCACGTGCGAATCGGCGGCATACGAAATCATGGTGGAACCGTCAACAGAGGCTCCCTTTGTGATCAGATAGTTGGTGCATGCTTTCGCGCCCTGCGGAATAACGAAGAGGGCAAAGGCAAAAAGCATGGCCATGGCTAAAATTTGTTTTTTCATTGCGATAGTTTTTAATCCTGTATTATTTAGTTTGATTATTATTCATTCCTTTTGTATCAACGGCGAAAACCAGCGTTTAATATTTTGGATGATCGTTTCCAAACGCACTGATATTGAACCGTCCTTAAAATCAAGAGCACAAAAATAAAAGAAAACCCAAACATCCTGCATTTTCCCTGTTTTTTATTGCAATGCTAAATCGCGGGTAAAACATCCGTACTTTTGCCTGCGTGACACGGAGCAGTTATAAGGCACATCTGGCCCTGCTGGGCACCAGTTTTATCTTTGGCGCCAATTACTGGATTGCCAAGGGGCTGATGCCTGTTTATTTCAGCCCGTTTCAGCTTGTGATTGTACGCATTGCCGGGGCCTGCCTGATTTTCTGGGGGATTTCATTTTTTATGAAGCCTGAGCGGATTGCCCGAAAGGATATGAAGATCATTGCCCTGGCGGCATTATTCGGCACCACCATCAACCAGTTGTTGTTTTTTACGGCCCTGAACCTTACCAGCCCGGTGGATGTGTCGCTGATCCATGTGTCGAATCCCATTTTTGTGCTGGTGTTCGCCGCAATCCTTATCCGCGAAAGGATATCGCTGCTTAAAGTGCTTGGTATTATTTTAGGCGCCACCGGTGCAGTGATCCTTATCCTGTATCGCGGCAAACTCAGTTTCGGTTCGGATACCTTTACCGGGAATTTCCTTGCGATGATCAACATGATGGCGTATGCGGTTTATCTTGTGATCATCAAACCGGTGATGGCAAAGTACTCACCGATTACCGTGATGAAGTGGGTTTTCCTTTTCGGCTTCATCTTCACGGCACCTTTTACAGTAGGTTCACTCGGCGCAGTTGAGCTTCAGGTTTTCGACATGCGGGGAATCCTTTCCGTGATCTATGTAGTGGTAGCCACCACTTTCCTGGCCTACCTGCTTACCATTTATGCCCTGAAATATGTTGATGCCAGTGTGGCCGGATTTTACATCTACCTGCAGCCACTCATTGTTGCCATAATTGCCTACTGGCTGGGTCAGCAACCTGTGACCTGGGAAAAGGGAGTGGCAGCAGCGCTCATCTTTGCGGGGGTGTACATGGTTTCGCGCAGGAATTCCACCGCCTAAGCGCAGCACAAAAAAAAGCCCGCCGGATAAGGGCAGGCTTTTCATCGGTGAATATGTTGCTTAGCAGCGGTCGATGCTGTTCAGGTCATCGAAAGCAGTTTCAAGGCGTTTTACCATCGCCAGCTCGCCTTCACGGAGCCACTTGCGCGGATCGTAATACTTTTTGTTAGGTTTGTCGTCGCCTTCGGGATTACCGATCTGCCCCTGCAGATAGCCTTCGTATTTCTTGTAGTAATTCATCACCCCTTCCCACATGGCCCACTGGGTATCGGTGTCGATGTTCATTTTGATTACGCCGTAGCCGATGGCCTCGCGGATTTGTTCCTGCTCCGAACCCGATCCGCCGTGGAATACAAAGTTGACGGGATTGGGGGGTGTATTGTGCTTCTGCTGGATGTATTCCTGCGAATTCTTCAGGATGACCGGTTGCAGCTTCACATTGCCGGGCTTGTACACGCCGTGTACATTACCAAAAGCCGCAGCGATGGTAAAACGCGGGCTCACTTTCATCAGCTCCTCGTAGGCATAGGCCACTTCTTCGGGCTGGGTGTAAAGTTTGGAACTGTCGATGCCGGTATTATCCACGCCGTCTTCTTCTCCGCCGGTGATGCCCAGCTCGATTTCGAGGGTCATGCCCATTTTGCTCATCCGCTCCAGGTATTTTTTGCAGATGGCAATGTTTTCTTCCAGCGGCTCTTCCGAAAGGTCGAGCATGTGCGAGCTGAACAGCGGCTTTCTGTGTTGTTCGAAGAATTTCTCGCCTTCGTCCAGAAGTCCGTCGATCCAGGGAAGAAGCTTGTTGGCAGCATGGTCGGTATGCAGAATCACAGGTATGCCGTACAATTCAGCCATTTTATGTACATGCAGGGCTCCCGAAACAGCGCCGGCTATGGCAGCCTGTTCATTTTCGTTCTTCAAGCCTTTTCCTGCATAAAATGCGGCACCGCCATTCGAAAACTGGATAATCACGGGAGCATTCACTTTTTTGGCTGCTTCCATCACTGCATTTATCGAGTCCGTCCCGACGACATTTACCGCCGGAAGGGCAAACTGATTTTTCCTGGCAACTTCAAAGATCTTCTGCACATCGTCACCTGTAGCTACACCCGGTTTGACATGGTCCAAAACTTTTTCTGACATAATCTTCAAATTTTTTTGGTTGATACTTAATCGAATAATGTGCAAAAATAATACTTTTCGTGCCGGAGCATTCTTAAAAGATCAAAATTTACATGAGCTTAACATTGGCTGTCAATTGCTTGTGCGAGAGGGTAAGCCTTGCAACCGGGCATGTATGAAACGGTCGATGAGCCGTGGCACTGGGTAGCTGCCCAATTCATGCTCAGGTATCCTGATCAGCCACGGGAATTGACCTGCCGGATCAACTTCAATTTCGATAAACATGGCCTTGATTAACTGATGGGTAAGATGATGTTTTACCTGTGGATACACCTTATTAATATGTATGCCGGTTTTTCCGAAAAGATTTTTCCAATCTGTGGTTTGGATGATTTGATCCGGATCGGATCCGGTTTTGGATTCGATCAGCGGAAATTCGTACAGCCCTTTCCAGATGTCCTGTGCTGAACGCTTTCGCAAAAAGGTATGATAACCCGAAGCTGTTTCCTGCCTGATGTACAGGTAACAAAAGAACCGTGTGGTTTGCAGCTTCTTTTTCATCTTTACCGGAAGCACATCCACTTTTTTTTGCTGAAAAGCCATGCACTGTGCTTTAAAGATGCATCCTCCGCAATCGGGATTTTGTGGTTTGCAGTGCAGTGCACCAAATTCCATGAGTGCCTGGTTGAATTTTCCGGGATGCTTCCGGTCGATGAGTTCCTCGAGGATATGCTGAACGGCTTTTTTGCCGGGGCCGCTGTTCACAGGCTCTTCGATGGCGAACCAGCGGCTGATCACCCGCATCACATTGCCGTCTATCACGGGAACTGCCTGGTTGAAAGCGATGGAAGCTATGGCGGCGGCAGAGTATGGTCCGATGCCTTTCAGGCTGATCAGGCCGGAATAATCCCCAGGGAATTTTCCATTGTAATCCCGTGAGATCCTTTTTGCGGTTTCGTGCAGGTTGCGTGCCCGCGAATAATATCCGAGGCCCTGCCATAGCTTGAGCACCTCATCTTGGGGAGCTGCGGCCAGGGCATGCACATCAGGAAAGGCCTCCAAAAATCTGAGATAGTAACCCAGCCCCTGTTCCACCCTGGTTTGCTGCAACATCACCTCCGACAACCATATTTTGTAGGGATCGCCGGTGTTTCGCCATGGCAATTCGCGCCGGTTGCGGTGGTACCAATCTAACAACTTCTCACATTGATCCATTCCAGTCTCCTGTTCTTCAATTCCTTGAAATCACCTTAAAAAGCAGTACAACAAATTGACAAATAAAACGTTCGGTGAGACAACAATCACAACCTGCCTCAGCGATGGCAAATGTAGAAATGATACAAACAGCTTGTAATTCATTTTCTTAAAAATTTCAGGATTTCTTTCTTGATTAAAAAAATTTATATATTTGCACCCCTGATTACAAATCTAATAATCAAAACTTTAAAATAGAGATCATGACAAAAGCAGAAATTGTAGCAGAAATCGCTAACAAAACAGGAATCGAGAAAGTAGCAGTTCAGGCAACTGTAGAAGCATTCATGGAAACTATCAAGAACTCAATGATCAACGGTGAAAACGTTTATTTGAGGGGATTCGGAAGCTTTACCATCAAGAAAAGAGCTGAAAAAACAGGGAGGAACATCTCAAAAAACACTACCATTATTATTCCTGAGCACAACATTCCGGCCTTCAAACCTGCCAAAACTTTCGTCAACGACGTAAAGAACAATGTTAACGTTAAATAAATCGGAAAGGAAACGATAATGCCAAGTGGTAAAAAAAGAAAAAGGCACAAAATGTCGACCCACAAGCGTAAAAAGCGTTTGAGGAAAAACAGACATAAAAAGAAGTAAGGTGTCCTGAAGAAAGAAAATTATTACATGGTGTCGTCGAAAGGACAGGCATTGTGTAATAATTTTTTTTTACACCTTACCAACACAGATTTTAACCAACTATAATACCTTATTTTATAGGGATTCTTTAAATAATTATTGTGTGGACAGGGAATTAATCATCGATTCGAATTCCTCAGGGGTAGATATTGCATTACTCGAGGACAAGGCCCTCGTAGAACTTAATAAAGAACAGACCAATAAGAAATATTCGGTTGGCGATGTTTACCTGGGCAAGGTTAAAAAACTTATGCCGGGCCTGAATGCCGCCTTCGTGAATGTAGGATACGAGAAAGACGCGTTTCTTCATTACCTCGACCTGGGCCCTCAGGTTCGCTCGCTTAACAAATACACCAAGCTGGCGATCGCGGGGAAAATTCAAAAGCTTCCCCTTGGCGAATTCAGGCTGGAGCCTGAGATCGAAAAAACCGGAAAGATTTCGGAAGTGCTTTCTGTAAACCAGCAAATCCTGGTACAGATTGCCAAAGAGCCGATCTCGACCAAAGGGCCGAGGATCGCATCGGAAATTTCGTTTGCCGGAAGGTACCTCGTACTGGTGCCTTTTGCCGACAGAATTTCCGTATCGCAAAAAATCAGAAGCGTTGAAGAGCGCAAACGCCTTAAACGGCTCATCAAGAGCATTAAACCCAATAATTTCGGGGTGATTGTCCGGACGGCCGCCGAGAATAAAATGGTAGCCGAACTAGACAGCGACCTGAAGGATCTGGTTAGAAAGTGGGATTCTATAGCGGAGAAACTCCATAAAGCCGAAGCCCCGCAGAAGATCATCAGTGAACTGGACCGTACATCGGCCATGCTGAGGGATATTCTCAACGAATCCTTCAACAGCATTCATGTAAATGATGCCACCCTTGCCGATGAGGTTAGGAACTTTATCAGGCAAATTGCCCCGGAAAAAACGAACATCGTAAAATACTACAACGGATCGCGGCCAATCTTCGAACATTATGGCATCGATAAACAAATCAAAAATTCGTTCGGAAAAATCGTCACCATCAAAAGCGGCGTTTATCTGATCATCGAACATACGGAAGCTTTGCATGCCATCGACGTAAACTCGGGACACCGGGTGAACCGGGAGAAGAACCAGGAAAACAACTCGCTGGAGGTGAACCTGGAGGCGGCAGTGGAGCTGGCCCGTCAGCTCAGGCTGCGCGACATGGGCGGCATCATTGTGGTGGATTTTATCGACATGACCGAACCCAGGCACCGCCGGCAGCTTTATCAGAAGCTCAAGGATGAAATGTCGAAAGACCGTGCCAAGCATGCCATCCTGCCGCCAAGCAAATTCGGATTAGTGCAGATCACCAGGCAGCGTGTTCGCCCGGCCATGAACCTGGAAATACAGGAAAAATGCCCCGTTTGCAACGGCACCGGCGAAAGCAAACCTACGATTCTGATCATCGACGAAATGGAAAACAACCTCAGGTATCTCATCCAGGAACAAAACGAGAAAAACCTCACATTAACCGTGCATCCTTTCGTTTATGCCCACCTGAGTCATGGGTGGCCTTCGATAAAAATGCGCTGGATGATGCAGTACAAAAGCTGGATAAAGATAAAGCCCAATTCGTCGCACCATTTTCTGGAATATCATTTCTTTAACAAGAACAATGATGAGCTGAAAATGTAGTGTGCGGCTTCTGAGGGAATACATTAGAAAATTTATATTTTTGCTCACCGGCACCACGGCTTCATTACGAACGGGTGCCGGTTTGTTTACCAGATAACCGATATAAAAGATATGGAAAGAGTAGTCAGCGGAATCAGGCCCACCGGAAACCTGCACCTGGGAAATTATTTCGGAGCCATTCGCAATTTTTTGAAGATGCAGGAGACGCATGAATGTTTTTTCTTCATCGCCGATTACCATTCGCTCACCACCCATCCCACTCCGGAAGATTTGCACGGGAACGTAAAGCAGGTGCTGGTGGAGTATCTGGCCACGGGCATCGATCCCGAGAAGGCCACCCTGTATATCCAGAGCGATCTTCCCGAAACGGCCGAGCTGTACCTGCTCCTGAACATGAATGCCTATATGGGCGAACTGGAACGTGTGACCACCTTCAAGGAAAAAGCCCGCAAGCAGCCCGATAACATCAATGCCGGACTGCTTACCTATCCTTCGCTGATGGCGGCAGATATCATCATTCATAAAGCAAATAAAGTGCCTGTAGGCAAAGACCAGGAACAGCACCTGGAGATGACCCGCACCTTTGCGCGCCGCTTCAACAGGATGTACAAAGCGGATTTCTTTCCGGAACCATCGGCATTTAACTTCGGTGAAAACCTGATCAAGATTCCCGGGCTGGACGGCAGCGGGAAAATGGGAAAATCCGAGGGCGAGGGAAATGCCATCTTTTTAGCCGAAGATCCCAGGGCCATAAAGAAGAAGGTGATGCGGGCCGTAACGGATGCAGGACCTACCATGCCCAATTCGCCAAAAGCCGAGCCGGTTCAGAACCTTTTCGACCTGATGAAGGTGGTGTCAGCACCGGAAACTGTTGCCTTTTTCGACGAAAAATACAACGATTGCACCATCAGGTACGGCGATTTGAAAAAACAACTGGCCGAGGATATTATCGCTTTCACCACACCATTGCGCGAGCGGATTCTGGAGCTGGCAGCCGATGAACAATACCTGAGCAGGGTAGCGAAGATAGGCGCCGAAAAGGCTCACGAAAGCGGAGCAAAAACCATCAGAGAGGTCCGCGAGATCATCGGTTTCCGCAAGTTTTAGTACCGGCTTCACGTGTAATTCAGCAGCAGCATGAGAGCCTTTAAATTCTTCCTGATTTTTCTTGGAGCGGTAAGCCTGGTGCTCCTGCTTCTGGTATGGTACTCCGGGTTTTTCAGGTACGCAACAGTGGATGTGCGCGAAATGGATGACTTCGTTGCCGTTTATGAGGATCATACCGGGAGCTACGATCAGACGGCGGAAATCCAGGAAAAGCTTTACAACCGTTTATGGGATGACGGGATCGAAAATTACCGGGCTTTCGCCATTTTTTATGATGATCCCCGGGAGGTGCCCGGCAATGAACTCCGTAGTCGTGTGGGTTGCATTGTGGA
>JBKHBQ010000303.1:0-4630 GCA_046542305.1 Bacteroidales bacterium | reverse complement strand
AGCCGGTGAACTTATGCCCCGGCTCTGTCATATCAAATAATCCATTAAACGATTAGCGTCCTCCTCAAGAAAGCGTTTCCATCTTCACGATGTTTTCTTCCAGTTTTTTCACCAGGTGTCCGTATGCGTAATTATTCATTTTTCCGGACAGCCAGATAAGTATTGGCGTAAGCACTACGATGGCAACGAGGCCGGTGATCAGAATTGACGGATCGTTGAGGCTTTCTTCAACAGGATGGCCGGATATGACACGCCCGGCAAGGATGGCGATAAAGATGATGGGAGCCATCATCACTGATCCCCAAACATTCTCGGTTCGCAAAACTGATTTGATCAGTTTGACGTTTTTCCTGGCCGATTGCAAAAGATTGGCATCCCCCGCATCCACTTTTCTGATCCTTTTGTAATTGAAATACATGGCCAGCAAACCCAGCGCATAGGCTGCTGCCACAATACCTGAAAGAAGGACCAGTTCAGCATTGTGGAGGTTCAACAGCGCTACTCCGGTAAAGATCACCGTAAAGAATACGCACCAGTAAAGCTTATACTTTAAACGCCTGATCAGTTCACTGATGCTTGATTTTGATTCCTGTTTAATTGCACTCATGATGTCGTTTGTTTTTATGGTTGATTGATTGAATTTTTCACCGGCCATTTTTTGCCAGGCCATGGCTATGTTTTTGTCGTTATTTTCAGGTTTATTCATGACTAACCTCCTTAAACTTTTCGATGATTTTGTTTTTGATCCGGTGGATCTTCACGTTGATATGGTTTTGCTTCATCCCGGTGATTTCAGCTATTTCGATGTTTTTATAGCCATCGAGGTGAAGCGTAATCAACATCCGGTCGATTTCATCCAGGCTTTTAATAATTTCATAAAGTACTTCCTGGTTTTCACGTTTTTCGCTGGCTGACGCCATTTCCGGCACACCTTCCAGGCTTTCGCCGTTCAACTGCTTTCTGTTGAAGTTTAAAACCGTGTTCAGCGAAACTTTATACAGCCAGGTTCCGAAGGAAGCGTTTCCTTTAAAGTTTCCAAATGACTTCCAGCCCTGCAGCAATATTTCCTGGTAGAGATCTTTTTTGTCCTCTTCCAGATCGACGTACAGGCCAATTACCTTGTGGATGATCCCGCTGTGCTGCTGAATCAGTTCAATGAATTCCTTTTTGCCGTGATCCTTCATTCAATTCATTTTTGAAAACATAATGTTAGTATCAAAATAAACAGAAATATTACACCACCCTTTAATTTCTGCACCCGGTTTTCAGGTTTAAGCTTTCATTTCAGGCGCAATGTGTCAGTCTAATCTCTGCTCTAAAATACGATTTCTCTGCCACGGATTTCATTTTATGGCCTGTTTTGCTGTCGTGAGTCATCGTTTTTTTTTACTATTAAGTGAGCAGGATATATATTTAGAGGCATTTCCGAACCTGTAGTCACTTTAAAATTTAACACGCAAATCGACTGTCACTTTTTACTTTTCGTAACTTCGCATCACGAATCCAAACAAATTTGCACACGCTAAAACACGTTACACGTTCGTTATGCCATTCTATCTGAATTTATTAATCAGAAAAATCACCAAAAACAAATAAAAATGAAAAAGTTTTATCTGGCCTTAATTACGCTGGCTCTGGTACTTTTTTACGGCTGTTCGGGCCCTGAAAAAGAACTCAGTGTAGATTACGAAAAGTACACCCTCTCCAATGGTCTGGATGTAATTCTGCATGTTGACCGCAGCGATCCCATTGTTGCGCTTGCGGTGCGCTATCATGTGGGCAGCAACCGCGAAGAACCCGGCCGCACCGGCTTTGCCCATCTGTTCGAGCACATGATGTTTCAACGTTCCGAAAATGTTGGCGAGGACCAGTTTTTCAAGCTGATCCAGAATGCCGGCGGAACCCTTAACGGCGGCACCGGAAACGATGCCACCACCTATTTTGAAGTGGTTCCTAAAAACGCCCTCGAAATGATCCTCTGGATGGAATCCGACCGGATGGGCTACATGATCAATACCGTAACCCAAAATGCCTTCAACATCCAGCAAAACGTGGTGCAGAACGAAAAGCGCCAGATGGTGGACAACAATCCATACGGCCATACGCAATGGGTGATCGCTACAAACCTTTACCCCGAAGGACATCCTTATAGCTGGACTGTGATCGGAGAAATGGAAGACATCACCAATGCCACGGTGGAAGACGTAAAGGAATTTCACAGCAAGTGGTATGTTCCGAACAATGCTACGCTGGTATTGGCCGGAGATTTCGAAATCGGGGAAGCCAAAAAACTAATCGACAAATATTTTGGAGAAATCCCGAAAGGCAACGAAGTGAAAGATCCGGAACCCATGCCGGTGGCCATCGACAAAACCATCAAACTTTACCACGAGGATAATTTTGCACGGGCGCCGCAATTCCGAATGGTTTGGCCTACCGTAGAAAATTACCACGATGATGCGTATGCCCTTTCCTACCTCGGACAGTTGCTGTCGCAGGGCAAAAAAGCGCCAATGTACAACGTGCTCGAAAAAGAAAAGAAGATCACTTCGAGCCAGTATGCCTATAACGGCAGTCAGGAACTTGCAGGCACCTTTAATATCGTGGTTACCGCCAACGAAGGCGTGGACCTCGATGAGGTGGAACAAAGCATTTTCGAGGCCTTTACCCGCTTTGAGGAAGAAGGCATTACGGATGATGATGTTGAGCGCATCCAGGCCGGGCTTGAAACAAGCTATTACAACAGCCTGAGCAGCATCCTGGGGAAATCCTTCCAGTTTGCAGCCTATAATGAAGATGTTGGCAACCCGGGATATTTCAGCACCTATATCGACAATCTTAAATCCGTAACAAAAGAAGACATCACAGATGTGTACAACAGATACATCAAAGACAAACCTTACCTTGCCACCAGCTTCGTTCCCAAGGATCAGCCCGATTTGATTGTGGAAGGCTCGGTGATGGCTCAGATTAAGGAAGAAGACATCACCAATGCCACGGAGGTTGAAATTGAAGAAGCCGAAGAGGAAGAGATTTTAAAGACCCAAACCAGCTTCGACCGCAGCATTCAGCCGGAAAACGGACCCGATCCGCTGCTGACGCTTCCGCAGGTGTGGACCTCAGAACTTGATAACGGCATGAAGGTGTATGGTATTGAGCAGGACGAACTGCCGCTGGTTCAGTTTAACATTACCCTGAAAGGCGGTCATTACCTCGATTCACCGGAAAAAGCCGGCGTG
Source organism: Bacteroidales bacterium (assembly GCA_046542305.1). Taxonomy (GTDB): domain Bacteria; phylum Bacteroidota; class Bacteroidia; order Bacteroidales; family 4484-276; genus JBKHBQ01. Next base: position 1,391 of record JBKHBQ010000303.1, on the reverse strand, counting down.
GCCAACCTGGTTGCGGATCTGCTGATGGAAGGGACCAAAAACAAAACCCCGCTGCAACTCGAAGAAGCCATCGACCGCCTTGGTGCGGGTATCTGGGTGAGCGCATCCAACAGCGACATCTCCTTCAACGCCAACTGCCTGGCCAGAAATTACGATGCCGTGCTGGCGCTCGTAGAAGAAATTCTGCTGGAACCCCGCTGGGATGAAGAAGAATTCGACCTGGCCAAAAGCAAGGTAATCAATTCGCTCAAGCGCCGCAAAGCCAGCCCGAATGCTTTGGCCAACGATGCCTTCAACAAGCTTGTGTACGGCGATGATCATATTTACAGCATCGACAGGATGGGCACTGTGGAAACCATTGAAAACATTACCATCGACGATTTGAAAGATTTTTACAACCGCAATTTCTCCCCATCACTGGCTACCTTTCATGTGGCCGGCGATGTTTCGGAAATCAAAGTGATCAATTCGCTTCAGCCGTTAGCAGTTAATTGGGAGTCCAAAGAAGTGGAATTCCCCGAATATCAGGTTCCGGAACCGCTGGAAGCTTCGAAAGTATATTTTGTGGACGTTCCGGGCGCCAAGCAGTCGGTGATCAACATCGGTTACCTGGGTCTGTCGCGCAACGATCCCGATTTTTATCCGGCAACCGTAATGAACCACAAGTTGGGCGGCTCGTTCAACGGCAACGTAAACCTGGTGCTGCGGGAAGAAAAAGGTTACACTTACGGTGCACGAACCTCTTTCACGGGTTCCTGGATTCCGGGGCCGTTCATTGCATCATCCAGCGTGCGCTCGTCTGCCACAAAGGAATCGGTACAAATCTTTAAAGATCTGTTGGAAGAATACCGCCAGGGCATCAGCGATGAGGACATGGATTTTACAAAGAACGCGCTGATCAAATCCAACGCCCGTGAATTCGAAACGCTGGGCGCCCTGCTGGGCATGCTGCGCACCATCAGCACTTACGACCTTGCAGCCGACTATGTGAAAGATGAAGAAAACATAGTCAGAAACATGACTGTGGAGGAACACCGCAGGCTGGCAGAAAAATATATCGATCCCTCAAGGATGTATTATGTGATTGCCGGCGATGCCGCCACGCAAATGGAACCACTGAAGGAACTGGGATTCGGCAATCCCGAAAAGATCGAATTGTAGTTTTGTCGATTTAATTATAAAAGCCCGGGGTGTTAACACTTCGGGCTTTTCGCTTTTTACGGGATCAATCAACAATATCGATTGTCATGCCGCCAATCTCAACCCTGTCGCCGGGTTTGATTTTATTTCTTCGCCTGAATTCCGGCTGACCGTTTACGAGGACTTCTCCCAAGTCGATGAGCATCTTGGCATCGGCTCCCGATTCGGCCAGGCCTTCGTATTTCAGGAGT
>JBKHBQ010000302.1:0-4631 GCA_046542305.1 Bacteroidales bacterium | reverse complement strand
GTGGGCTCGCCGCGATCACCTTCCATCGAGTGGATCAGGGCAGTTTCTTCGCCGCACGCAAAAGCGCCGGCTCCATACCTGAGTTCCACATCGAAATCGAATCCGCTGTCGAAGATATCCTGCCCCAGCAAACCATATTCGCGGGCCTGATCGATGGCGATCTTCAGCCTGTGAATAGCCAGCGGGTATTCGGCCCGGATATAAATCAATCCTTTGGTAGCGCCAATGGCATAACCACAAATGGCCATGGCCTCGAGTACAGCATGGGGGTCGCCTTCCAGGATGGAACGGTCCATAAATGCACCGGGGTCGCCCTCATCTGCATTACAAACCACATATTTCTGAACGGCTTCGCTCTTGCGGGTGATCTCCCATTTAAGTCCGGTGGGGAACCCTCCGCCGCCGCGACCGCGCAATCCCGAATCCTTTATGATCTGGATGGTTTCTTCGGCGGTCATTTCGCCCAGCACTTTTCCAAGGGCTTCATAGCCATCACGGGCCAGGTATTCATCTATATTTTCAGGATCGATAAATCCGCAGTTGCGCAGCGCAATCCTGATCTGCTTCCTGTAAAAACCCATGTGCTTGCTGTCGGGAATATGTTCCTTTTTCTTGGGATCGGTATACAGCAGCCTTTCCACACGACGGCCCTTCAGCACGTGTTCCTTCACGATCTCCCCGGCATCTTCAGGCTTCACCTCAACATAAAAGGTGTTGTCGGGGTGAACCTTAACGATGGGCCCCTTTTCGCAAAAGCCGAAGCAGCCGGTGTTTACCACCTTTGCTTCATTTTCCAGGCCATTTGCTTTAATCTCGCGCTCAAGGTTGGTCTGAATGGCTTCGCCTTCCGAAGCACGGCATCCTGTCCCGCCACAGACCAGCAAATGCATTTTTATTTGTTGTGCCATAATTTTCTTCTCAGCTTTTATTCGTCAATTGATTCGTAATTTACCGGGATAATGCCTTCAACGAGTTCACCGTTCTTGATGTATTTTTCGATGATTTCGTCGGCCTTCTTAATATCCACATACCCGAAAACAATGGGCTCTTCACCCGGCCGCTGTACTTCTATGGTAGGTTCTGCATAGCAATAACCCATGTCGCCTGTTTGGGTAACTACCGCATCCACACCACGCTTGTCGAGTTCCTCGATCAGATAATCCATTACTTCCTTAGCTCCCGAGGCAATGCCGCTGGTAGCCATGCCCACCTTAATCTGGACATACTTTTCAGGATCGTTGCTTTTTTCCCTGAGATTGAGCTTCTTTTGCAGCTCTTCTTTTTTTTGCCTCAGGTCGGCCAATGATTTAATTTTTGCCATTTGTGATTACCTCCGTGTTTTGATAACTGATTTAAGTTTTGATACTGTTGTTCATTCTGAATAACAGTACATTTCATTTTATTTCCGTTAATTGATTAACAGGTGCAAAAGTACAGCAGAAAAAAATAACTACCAAGCTTTTTTGTGAAAAAAATAACAATGTTAACTAAATAACACTAAATTTATAATCCGTCTAAAATAGACACACTTAAGGGTAATGATCAGGGGGAAAATTAAACATCTGTTAACAGGAATTATTCTGAATGAATTCAACTATTTTTGCCTTTCGTTACATTATGAGATTCAACGGAAAATTAAAATATGTGTAATTATCTGCTGTTTTTCCGTTATTTATCCTGAGGAATGAAAATAAAGAACCCGGCATATTATATAAAGGTGAGCGGGCTGGTACAGGGTGTCGGTTTCCGCCCGTTCATTTATCGCATTGCGCACGAAAACCGCGTAATGGGATGGGTGGAAAACAACATCCGCGGAGTAATGATCCATGCGGAAGGTCAACCGGATCAGCTCGACCGCTTTGTAGCGGATATCCGGCAAAAAGCCCCGCCCGCTGCCCATATCGACCGCATCTCAAAAACGAAAGTCAATGCGGAAAACTTTCAGGACTTCAGCATTAGAAAAAGTACGGACGATGTAACGGGAATTACCGAGATCAGCCCGGATATCGCTGTGTGTGACGACTGCCTGTCAGATATGACTGCACAACCGCACCGGATTGCATATCCTTTTACCAACTGCACCAACTGCGGGCCGCGTTTTACCATCATCAAAGACCTTCCTTACGACCGTGACAAAACCACGATGGATGTTTTTAAGATGTGCCAGGTCTGCAGGAAAGAATACTCCCATGTACTCGATCGCAGGTTTCACGCGCAGCCTGTGGCTTGTAACAATTGCGGTCCGGAATATGAATTGATCATCGGGCAGGTACATATTAAAGGTATTGATGAAATCCTGAACCGGACCACTGCCATGATAGATGAAGGGCAAATTATTGCCATGAAAGGCATGGGCGGGTTTCACCTGATGTGCGATGCAACCAATGAAGAGGCTGTTGCCCGGCTGCGCAGCCGGAAGCTGAGGGAAGGCAAACCTTTTGCTGTGATGTTCGGCCATGTGGAAAAAATAAAGGAGTTTACCATCATGTCTGATGCTGAAGAGGAAATGCTTACATCGTGGCGGCGACCGATCGTTTTGTTGAAATCCCGTAAGGAGCTGGCTCCGTCGGTAAACAACGGATTTCGGCGCACCGGCATTATGCTGTCGTACATGCCTTTTCACCATCAGTTGTTCGAAAAACTGAAAACCCCGTCTGTGGTTCTCACCAGCGGAAATCTTTCCGATGAGCCGATCATTCTCGACAATCGAAAAGCTGCTGACACCCTCACAAACATCGCTGATGCCACGCTGATTTACAACCGCGATATTTTTAACCGTACCGACGACTCTGTGGGATTCGTGGCCGGCGGAAAGCAATCACTTATAAGGAGATCACGCGGCTTTGTACCCTCTCCGGTTCGCACGCAACTGAATGTGGACGGAATTTTCGCAGCAGGCGCCGAACTGGTCAATTGCTTTGCCATGGGAAAAGAAAATCTGGCAATGATGAGCCAGCATATCGGCGACCTAAAGAATTTTGAAACCTATGCGTTTTACGAGGAGACCGTCGATAAATTCAGACACCTGTTTCGGGTAACGCCGAAGATAGCAGCCGTGGATATGCATCCTGATTATTTTTCCACCCGGTTCGGGAAATCGATGGGCATGGAAACCGTCGAAATCCAGCACCACCATGCCCATATTGCTTCGTGCATGGCCGAACACGGCCTCGACGAAAAAGTGATCGGGATCAGCTTCGACGGAACCGGGCTTGGCGACGACGGCCACATTTGGGGCGGTGAGATTCTGGTATGCGATCTGGAAGGTTATAATCGGTTTACACATTTCGGTTACGTACCGATGCCAGGCGGCGATAAGGTTACAAAAGAACCGTGGCGCTCGGCGGTTTCGTATCTTTATAATACCTTCGGCAAGGATTTTTATGACCTAGAACTGGATTTCCTGAAAAGTGTTCCGCGATATAAAACCGATATGCTCCTGGAAGCCATCGACAAAAGGATCAACAGTCCACTCAGCTCGAGCTGCGGAAGGCTGTTCGATGCGGTAAGTGCAATGATCAACCTTTGCCCGGTGTCGCAGTTTCATGCCGAAGCGCCGATGCGCCTGGAGAGCATTGCTCAGGAAAATATCAATCAATCCTACCCGTTCTATCTTGGTGACACCATCGGTTTCGATCCGGCGATTCGGGAGATCGTTGCTGATCTGCAGCAAAAGGTCCCACAGGCGATGATCGCAGCTAAGTTTCACCGCACGATGATTAATGTTATTTTTGCATCGGCAGAAAAGGTCCGGCAGGAAACCGGATTGAACAAGGTTGTGCTTTCGGGCGGAAGTTTTCAAAACATCCTGATGCTCGAAGGTGCAGTAAAGAAATTGACAAATCACGGCTTTGAGGTATTTGTTCATGAAAAAGTTCCGGCCAACGACGGCGGGATTGCACTAGGACAACTGGCCATCGCAGCCAAAAGGAGAAAATAATTATGTGTTTAAGTGTACCGGCACAAGTGATAAAAATTGAAGGCGAGAACGCGGAAGTTTCAGTGGGCGGCACCATCATGAAAGCCAACCTGACCATGGTGGATGATGTGGAGGTGGGCGATTACATCCTGCTTCACACAGGATTTGCCCTGCAAAAAATCGACGCAGAGGAAGCCGAAGAAACCCTGAAAACATTCAGTGAATTCGAAGATCTGAACATACGCCTCGACGAGGAAGAAAGGGAAACCGGGGAAAGGATTGTCTGAGGATAAATCATCTGCTGCTAAGGTCTCCGGTTTTAACAAACGGGGCGCTTAAAATTTCAGATTCTTTTCCAGGAAAATGTGAAGTTCTTGCCGGTCTTGATTCAGAACGGAAGACCCAATCAGGCTTTTGCCCATCTGACCATAAAAACCCTTGACCGCCACACGGACGAAAACAAAAAAGCAGCCGGCGAAGCTGCTTTCAGTTTACTCGAAGATTTCTTTGCGGACCAGGCCGCCGGATTCGATTTTCAGCTATCGGCAGAGGTGCACCAAATGAAGCAGGACTCTATTTGAAATGGCCAAAGGAAAAATCTTTAAGGAGAGAACTAACCGGGTTTATCCTTTCACCTCCCTTTTGATCCGTTGCACATGTCCGCGTCCAAGGGCCTTCACTTCGCAGCCCAGCTCAAAATAGCGGCGGATCT
>JBKHBQ010000301.1:0-4638 GCA_046542305.1 Bacteroidales bacterium | reverse complement strand
CCCACCTTCAACCTTTCCCCGCTTTCCTTGTTTATACTCCACACATGAAGAAACTTGCATACATACTGATGCTGCTTATGGGGATTGCCTTCGGAAAAACGCTTACTGCGCAGGTTCCGGTGGTGGATTTCGAAGGATTTCAGCCCTACCTGCAGAAGAATACCGACACCACCTATGTGGTGAATTTCTGGGCCACCTGGTGCAAACCCTGCGTGAAGGAACTGCCGGCTTTTGAAAAGCTGAACCGGGTGTATGGCGACAGGAAGGTAAAGGTTCTGCTGGTAAGTTTGGATTTCATCAAATACTACGACACCAAACTGATCCCGTTCATCAATGAAAAAAATCTCGAATCGGATATTCTTCTGCTCAACGATCCGCGCAGCAACCGGTGGATCGACAAGGTGAGCCCCAAATGGTCGGGCGCCATTCCGGCCACCGTGATATACCGCGGCGATAAACGCAGCTTTTACGAAAAATCGTTTACCTATGAAGAACTTGAAAACGAATTGTTAAAACATTTACCTGAATAAAATTCTGACTTACATAAACATCTAAATTTCATTAAAATGAAGAATACAATCCTCACATTCATCACAGCCGTATTATTTACTGGCAGCCTTGTGGCCGGAGGCTACGAGGTAGGTGACAAAGCCGATGGCTTTAAACTAAAAAACGTCGACGGGACCTGGGTTTCGCTAGATGATTATAAGGACCAAAAAGGTGTGATCGTTATTTTCACCTGCAACCATTGCCCGTATGTGGTAGCTTATGAGGATCGCATCATCGATCTTCATAAAACCTACGCGCCGAAAGGTTATCCGGTGGTGGCCATCAATCCCAACGACCCGGTCTTGCAGCCCGAAGATTCGTTTGAAAATATGAAGGTGAGGGCTGCGGAGAAGAATTTCCCGTTTCCCTATCTTTTCGATGAAGGCCAGAAGGTGTATCCCGAATACGGAGCCACCCGCACTCCACACGTATACCTGCTGGATAACAAGGGCGGCCATTTCGAGGTAGCCTATATCGGCGCCATCGACGACAACTACCAGGATGCTTCGGATGTGGACGAGAAATATGTGGAAGATGCCATCGCCTCGCTGGATAAGGACAAAAAACCTGATCCCGCGATAACCAAGGCCATCGGATGTACCATCAAGACAAAGAAAAAATAACTTCGCCTGAAAGCTGAACAACTTCCGGTACCGGTTCAAACCGGTGCCGGTTCTTTTTATCTGATCCACCTAACCGGCGCAACCCAGATGAGGATATTAACATCTTTGCGTTAAATAAAGCCGGTTACAATTAATTTGTAAAATTTGCGTTTGCCATTTATTGTCCAAAAAACATAGCTATCGGTGAATAAAAAAATATACTTCTACCTCGCAATGCTCGCCTTAATTGCCGGATTTCCCGGAATTGCCACAGCACAAATCGGAGGCAACAGCGTGTATAAATTTCTCAACCTTACCAGTTCGGCCCGTGCGGCAGCTATGGGCGGCAGCTTTATAGCCGTTAAGGATGGCGACGTGACTCAGGCGCTGTTCAACCCGTCGGTGATCGACACGGAAATGGACAACAACCTCGCGCTGAGCTATGTGGACTTTTATACCGATATTAATTACGGATATGCCAGCTATGCCAAATCCTTCAACCAGATAGGTACCTACGCGCTTACGATGCAGTATGTGGATTACGGCGAGTTTACCTATGCCGATGAAACCGGGCAGACCTTCGGAAATTTCACGGCCAGCGAACTGGCCCTGAACCTGGGCTGGGGCAGGCAGCTCGATTCGCTGTTTTCGATCGGTGCCAATTTTAAGATGATCTATTCGGGACTTGAAGAATATCAGTCGTATGGCCTGGCAGTGGATATCGCCGGAAGCTATTACGATCCCAAAAATCAACTGACCGTCTCGCTTATCGCCAGAAATATCGGCGCACAGCTTAAACCATACCGCGACGGCAATTACGAACAACTTCCCTTCGAGATAAACCTTGGCTTGTCGCAGCGGCTGAAGCACCTTCCTTTCAGATATTCCATCCTGCTCACCAACCTTCAGAAATGGGATTTAACCTATGATGATCCCAACGACCCCGATCAGCAGATCGATCCCATTACGGGTGAGGTGCAGGAAGATGACGGTTTTGCTGAATTTGCCGACCAGGCACTGCGTCACGTGGTGATCGGCGGAGAATTCATTCCTTCCAAGTACTTTTCGCTTCGTTTTGGTTACAATTACCAGCGCCGCCAGGAACTGGGCGTTTACAATAAAATGGGCACCGTGGGCTTTTCGTGGGGAATCGGTTTAAGGGTATCCAAATTTCAAATCGATTTTTCGAGGGCAACCTATCACCTGAACGGTTCGCCCAATTACATTACCATCCGCACCAATCTTTCTGATTTCAGTAAGCGGTAAGTAGTCCGATCTGTGATACCTTTGATTTAGCTTTGCTTATAAAACACGTACGCTTTTTATTTTGCTCATGGCAAATGAGGCAATCGTTCCTCCTTCCTTATTCATCACCTGCCAAAATTAACCCTAATCTCAGCCGGAATTCTTCTGTGTTTTTCTCCATTTGATAGTTTCTTATCCGGCGAATCCAATGTCTTTCGGCGAAAAAATACGCGCGGAGTACACCCGGAGAAATGACGTGATATTGCTTTTTCTTTAATATTCATCACCTGACAAATAACCTTTTAATAGGGCTTGCTGAAAAACTACTAATCCTGACCTGAATCAATGATTGCGGTATAATTAATCAATTTATCCTGCAAAGCTTTCGAGTGATTTATTGAAAAATCATGCATGTTAAAATCTTGGCTTAGTGAAAATTCGTGAATTTGTGATTTCGGAGCTAAATATAAAATGGCAGCGATCTGTAAAAGTTTAACTTTCACTGCTGAAAAAAACAAAAGGTGCTCCATTGCTGAAGCACCTTATGCTGATTTTTATATGAATTCAACTGTTATTTTACAAATACCTTGTGGGTAGTGCTGCTATCTGCCGACCGGGCATTCAGGAAATAAATACCGCGGCTCAGTGAAGACAGGTCGAGGGACAGATTCTCACCGGCAGTGGCATTTACCGTCCGAACTATTTGCCCCTGGGCATTGGTAAGAGTTATCACTGCATTGGCATTTAGGGCTGTGACATTCACAACATCCGATGCCGGATTCGGATAAAGCATCAGCTCCAAACCAGGCTTTTCGTCAACCGAAAGGGCTTCTGTTTTGAAATTATTTACGGCTGATGCGCCATACTCTGCAAATAACTGCGTATTCGGCATTGAGGCATCGAATTCTGCCTGCAGGTTGATAATGCTGTTTTCGGATGCATCAAAAGCTCTAAAACTGATGATTTCGTTTTCCTCCAGCCCGTCAGTCTCCAATGTTGATTGGTCGTCACCATAAGCGATCAGCGCCAGGTTTTCTTCATCTGCCTGATAGGTCACCATCCCAATGCAAATGCCCTCTTCGCTAAAGGCAGCGATAATATCGCCCTTGTCGAACATTGTCAGGGCAGAGGCTTTCAGTGAGATCAGATGTGCGGCGCCGGTTTTGGTTACACTCCAGGGGGCATTTTCCAAAACCTGAATGCTGTTGGTAACTGAGCTTGATTTGGCGGCCATACCGAAATCAACGCTGCCGGGTGCCGTAAGGTTAATGATATATCCTTTTCCGGGCACGAGCGTCTGAAGTGTGAAAATACCGCCGGCAGGCCAATAAGCCAGGCCTCCGCTAAGGTCGAAGGCATAAAGAAGGCTACCGCCAAGCTGGTCGAAAATATCGGAAGCTATCACCCCCTGATCAACGGGAACGGGCAGGTAACTGATTCCAGGTTCGAAATCAAAAAGCATATTCATCACCGGAACATTGCCGAACTGTACACAACCTTCTTCGGTTAACTTGATCTTGTAGGCCTGATCGGAGTTCCATTCGCCGAGGGTATTTACATTTTGCGAAGGCCACCAGAAGCCATTTTTATTCAGCAGGATAATTACCTGATCGTTGTTAACCAAATCGGAGAAGAGAGCTGAAAAGGCAGGATTGACAGTCTCATAGGGTGAAGAGATAATGCTCCATCCTTCGGGGATGCAGTTTTCAAAACCACCCTGTCCATCGGTCCATAAAAAGGTAAGGATATTAGAGCACTGGATGGCCATGTCACTGTTTTCGAAACAAGCCTCAATCTGGTCGGAGCCGGCCACAGTTCCCTCGTATGAGAAGAATGCCTCGCCATTGATGTCGGTGCTTTCGCTGTAGGTTGTACCTGCATGTGGTCCGGAAATCACTTCGAAATCAACTTGCCGGCCGGCAATTGGGTTGCTCATTTCATCATAAAGTGTGGCAGTTACGGTGTGCATGTTTCCAATGGGCAGCGTATTGATGTCCTGTGTAAGTACAATGTTTTCTGCCTGGGGTACCATCCAGTTTACGGTGAGCGTGTTGGAGCATTGTGTATCGCCCTGGCTGTTGAGGAAACAGGCCTGCACCTGGTCGGCACCGCTAACGGCGCTGGAGTAGGTAAAAAAGACTTCCCCATTGGCATCAGTGGCTTCCGAATAGGTTGTTCCAGCGTTCGGACCTGAGGTAACTTCGAAATCAACCATTTTACCTTCAACCGGATTTCCTTCGTT
>JBKHBQ010000025.1:0-23580 GCA_046542305.1 Bacteroidales bacterium | reverse complement strand
TTAATCAGCAATTCGAAGCTGTCGCCCTCAGATAGGCCTAGCAGCTTATTTTCGAAGGCTTCCAGGATATTTCCACGACCCACTACTATTTTGTGCGGCCGGCTCTTGTTTACCTGCTGAATGCGTTCGCCTTTCTCATCGTCAAGCAGAAGTTCGTATGTAAAAGTTACAACCTTATTTTTTTCTACAACCATTTTTAACACCTTTGGAAGCGCGAAAGTAGAACAAAATATTTGGAGTTATGGCTTGAATTTCTAAATTTGCCGCTCCTAATCTAAACTATAACAATATGAAAAAGATTTTTCTGATTCAAATTTTCAGCGCAATAGCCTTCCTTTTTGTATTTCAAACCCATCTCGCGGCTCAGGACGTAACGCCCAACAAACAACTCTACGGAAAGTCGTTTTATCATGAAAAAGCCCCCGAACTGGTGGTGGAAAAATGGCTGACTGAAGCGCCGGATACGGAAGGAAAATTTGTGATGATCGATTTTTGGGCCACCTGGTGCGGGCCTTGTAAAAAAGCCATTCCTAAAATCAATCAATGGCACGAGAAGTATAGGGACAAAATGGTGGTGATCGGTCTTTCGGACGAATCGGAGCAAAGGGTGCAAGCCATGAAACAGCCTGTAATGGAATACTACAGCGCCATCGACACCCAAAAACGCCTGAAGAATATCTACCAGGTGAGTGGTATTCCGCATGTGGTGATCATCGACCCTGAAGGCATTGTGCGCTGGCAGGGCTTCCCGTTCCTTCCCGGCCATGAGCTCACCGATGAAGTGATCGAGGAATTGTTCGAAAAATACGGCAACTAAACTGATATTTAATCCAGTGGCGGAAATTCTTCATATCGATCAACTCACCAAGGTTTACGGCCGCATCCGAGCCGTTGATAAACTCGATCTGACAGTGAATGCGGGCGAGGTTTACGGAATACTCGGTCCCAACGGAAGCGGCAAAACCACGACCCTTGGCATGGTGCTCGACATAATAAAACCCAAAAGCGGCACCTACCGCTGGTTCGGCCAGGAGCCGTCGCACAACAGCCGCAAACGTTTGGGCGCCACCCTGGAACATCCCATCTTTTATCCCTACCTGTCGGCGGTCAACAATTTAAAAATCATCGCCCGCATAAAGGAAAAACCATTCGACGACCTCGACGAGGTGCTGAAAATGGTGGATCTTTACGATCGCAGGGACGACAAGTTCAAAACCTATTCGCTGGGGATGAAACAAAGGCTGGCCATCGCCTCTGCGCTCATCGGCAAGCCGGAGGTTCTGATCCTCGACGAACCCACCAACGGCCTCGACCCTCAGGGTATCGCCGAGATCCGGAACCTGGTGATCCGGGTAGCCAACGAAGGCGTAACAATCATCCTGGCCAGCCACCTGCTGGATGAAGTACAGAAAATGTGTTCGCACGTGGCGGTGCTGAGGCAGGGAAAGAAGCTGTTTTCAGGACATGTTGACGATGTGTTCAACATCGCTGACACCATCGAACTTTCGGCGCAGAACCTGGAAATTCTTGCCATAGCGCTCAGCGATTACGAAGGCATTCTGGACACCAAAAGAGAAGGCCGCATCCTCGTGGTGAAGGCGCAGGAAGGGATCACACCCGCCGACATCAACGAATTCCTTATCGAAAAGGGCATCGTGCTCTCGCACCTGAGCCTTCGGAAGAAAACACTTGAGCAACAATTTCTTGAACTTTTGCAGGAGGCCAAATGATCAGACTACTCAAAATCGAATGGGAAAAGCTGAAAAGCTACCGCGCCTTCTGGGTCATGGTGATCCTTTATCTGTTTGTGCTTTTTTCGATTATTTTCGGATTGCCCGCCGTGCTCGACTACATTGCCGACAACACCAACAGCAGGGCAGTGCGAAGTTTCAAAACCATCGTGTTCAACTTTCCCGACATCTGGCAAAACCTGGCCTACGTGGCGAGCATGAGGGGGTTCATCAAGGTGTTCCTGGCCATCCTGGTGGTGATCTTTATCTCGAACGAGTTTTCTTACCTTACGGTGCGTACCAACATTATGCATGGCATCAGCCGGAAAGAATTCCTGATCGGCAAGCTTGAGGTGGTTTTCTTTCTTACCCTGCTGTCAACGGTCGCCGTTTTTCTTTCCGGATTTTACCTTGGCATTACCAATTCGCCGGTAAAAACCCTTGCGGCCATTACCGGGAAAATGCAATACCTGCTGGCCTATTTTCTGGAAGTATATACTTATCTGACCTTTGCCCTGCTCATCGGAATGCTGATCAGGAAGACAGGTTTTGCGGTGATCACCCTGCTGATATACATGGCCATCGAACCGATCATCCAGTACTATGTTCCTAATGCATATGATAAATACCTGCCGCTAAACGCCATGAATCACGTGATATGGTCGCCCAACACTTCACTGATCAAAGTAAAGACACCGGAATTCAACTACGACTTTCAGGAATATATTGCTTTGGCAGATGTGGCGGTTTGTATGGGATATGCCGTCCTTTTCACGGGATTGATCTACCTGTACCTGAGGCATAAGGATCTGTAGGGGTTTACCTGTTCATTTTATGATAACCCTGTTCCACGACCATCGAATGATCTTTAATGGTATGGTAAAATTCCATGAGGGATTTGTTTTGCGCAAAAGCCCATGCCTGCGAACGATCGATTTGCAGGATAGCGTTGTCGATGATACCGGCAGGAAGCCTGAAATTTAGCTTGTCGAAGAGTGCATGCAGGGATCTTTCAGGTTCCTGCAACAAATTTTCATAGCGAATGGTGATAAACGGACCTGAATGATTATCCTCGATTTCACCGATCCTATTGATATACTCCTGCCACAGTTTGAAACCCTCATACAGATTCAGCACCCGCTGCGATAAACCGTAAAGCTGCGTGTACTGGAGACGATTTTCGATTCCACGCCGTTTTATACCTGAAAACAAGCCTTTCTGCATTTTTCCAGCCTCTGCTTCGCGCTTCATTCCGGCAGCAACATCCACCGGATTGCGCAAAAAATGAATGATAACAGCATCTTCAAAAAATGTCTTCCATATTTCCCAGGTGTAGGCATTCAGGGGCGCATACCATCCCCAGTCGAAATCTATCTTTTTGTACGAACCGGTTTTGCGGTGAAGTTTGCCCAGATATTTTCCAAAGGAGCGACCTTTTAATTGCCGCTTAACCGCCCGGCCGGTTTCCTCCCTGAAATCAGTTTCGATGAACCTGAAATTGTAAGGGTTATCCCAGGTGGCGCCTGCCTGAAAGAACAGCCAGCAGTTAACAGAAGAAAAAAACTGCGAGGTGCCCTCTTTCTGGTCTTCACCCATAAAAATGCCGGCACGGTGCAGGATTCCGGATAGCAAGGATGCGCCTGAATGTGGAGCGCTTATGATGATTAGCGGAGATTTCATAATATTTGTTTTAAAATGAATTTCAGTCAAAGGCATCTCAACCTTCGTAATTTCCTTTTTTGATCATTTCGCCCTGGTGGATCACCAGCGCTCCCCTGGCAATCATGTGACGGATATTCCACTCATGGTCCACCACCAGCAAATCGGCATCCATTCCGGCCTGGATTCTTCCCTTGTTTTTCAGTTTCAGGATATCTGCCACATTAGAGGTAACGATGCTCAGTGCCGATTCCCAGGGAAGCTTTTCCTCCAGGATCATATCTTTAATTTCTTGTGTAAGCGATTTGGGAAGTCCCATATCTAATTGCACGAGGTTGCCATCTTCATCGAAATCTGGCAGCGACCCGCAGGCATCCGAAGTCATGGTGATATGCTTCAGCGGCACACCCGCAGCCAGCAACTCCGTAACGGCACGCGAAGGCTTGATCTCGTACTGCGGGTAATAGGGATACGAACTGCTTGTCAGATCCACATATCCCTTCAGGCCGTATTTTTTGGCGTCTTCAAAAATGTAGTTGTTGCGGTTGCAATGGGTGGGAAAGAATTGTGTAAATTTTAGTTCGCTGGCTTGCACGGCGTCGTAGATGGGTTTAAAAGGATCGATGGCGTCGCCCATGTGTATATTCACGATACCGGCTTTTCCACCAAGCATCCCTCCTACCCTCGCATGCGCGGCAAGCCTGATCAGTTCGGCCGTGGTGGGTACGCTGCTGCGGTGGTCAGAAAGCGCAATTTCACCCACGCCGATCACCTCGTCGATCCATGTCAGGTCGCGCCCGACATCTCCGGTGATCGTGGGCGGCGGAACCTGATACGCACCGGTATACATGTATGCCGATACGCCTTGGGCTTTCAGGGCCTTGCATTTCATCAGCACCGAACTCAGGTCGCGGGCAAAGCCGTCGGTACCGAGACACCCGACCACTGTAGTGATTCCCGCTTCGATCATCATTCCCAAAGTCATTTCCGGCGTCCTCGATGCAGGTCCACCTTCACCGCCTGCGCCGGCAATGTGCACATGTGCATCGATCAATCCGGGAACGATCTTCAGGCCCCGGCAGTCCAGGGTCTCCACCTCCAGCACCGGGGGCATGGTCAGGTTTTTGCCAATGGCAATAATTTTTTCGCCGGCAATCAGCAGGTCATGTACGCCTTTCGGAGCCGGATTATAGATTTCACCGTTTTTCAGAAGGATCATCATATCTCAAAAAATCATATGGGAATTTTCAAAGGTAATACAAACCCGTGGCATTGCAAAACGGGCATATTCGTGCAAACGGCTCAGTGCCTTACGATTTCGAAATCGCCCTTTTCTTTGATGCGGATGATGCGCGACGGCTTCATGGTGCGGATGCTGTCCTGGTAAAGATCCACCACATAATCCACTTCCTTTTTGATCTGATCGGATATCTGTGTAAACAACAGCGGTGACGGGTCTCCCGAAAGATTAGCCGATGTGGAAACAATGGCTTTTCCCAGGGCCTGAACCAGTTGCCGGCAGAACTCATCGCGCACCAGGCGGATACCGATGGTCTTATCGGGTGCAGCCACACCTTTGGCCACATTTCGTGCACCGGGATAAATTACCGTAAGCGGGCGGTCGTAGTTTTTAACCAGATCCATGATCACCGGATCGATGTGAGGGACATAGTCACTGATCCTGTCGATGTTATCCACCAGCACCAGCAGGCTTTTCCCTTCAATCCGCTTTTTGATCTTATAGATTTTATCCACGGCTTTTTGCTGGGTGGCATCACAGCCAATGCCCCAGATGGTATCGGTGGGATAAAGAATGGTACCTCCGGTGCGCAGCACCTTCACCGTTTTTTCTACCTCAGCTTGTATGTTTTTCTGCATGTCCATATCCGGCAAATCATCACAAAGTTAAATTCAAATCAGTTAATCCTCGACAGCAATTGCTTAATTTTTATGTCATGAGCACATTTAAAATGTCCCTCCGGGCATTGTCTGAATCCGTGCAACCCGCAAGGCCTGCAATACAGATCATCATCGATCTGCACGATTTCCGAATTACCGGAAAGCGGGCCGAAGCCAAACGCCGGTACGGTAGAGCAGAAAATGGCTGTGACCGGTGCATTCATTGCCGATGCAAAATGCTGTGGCGCAGAATCGTTCACATAATTCATCGCAGCATCCTTCATCAATGCAGCCGATTCAAGAAAACTCATTCTGCCGGCAAGGTTCAAACAATTGGGATGTCCGCTGCGGCGGATAATATCATCACAGCTATCGCGATCAGCAGGTGCACCAAGGAAATAAACATAAAGATCATGATCAAGTTCACTTACAAATTCAATCCATTTTTCCTGCGGAAACTGTTTGGTGTACCAGAGCGATGTGGGTGCAATGCAAATGTATCGCCGGGTTTTATACTGCGAAACGCTGGCATAATCGGCCCCGGCAGGATAAAGCCTGATGGGAAAGTCATGAGCGGCATCGGTAATGCTGTCGATAAGGCTGAGATTGCGCGTAGTTTCGTGACGGCTCTTTTCAGGATCGGCAGATATTTTATGCGGAATGCGCCGTGTGTAAAACAGGGAAAAAGGATTTTTGCTGAAGCCGAATTTCAAGCCGGCTCCCGACATGGCGGTAATCAGTCCGCTCGATGCAAACCGCTGCACATTCACCACCACATCGTATCGCTGCTCCCGAATGGTATGAATAAGGTTCAGGAGGTTCCGGTATTTATCTGCCGACTTGTCCCAGTACATGACTTTCCTCAGATGGGGATGGGATGTAAACAGGCTTTCGATTCCCTTCTTCAGCAGAAAATCGATGGCCGCACCGGGAAAAAAAACACGCAGCTTTTCGATAAGCGGCGTAGCCAGAACCACATCGCCAATGGATGCGGTTTGAATGATCAATATATTTTGAATCCTGGTATTTTTCACAACAAACGGATAGCAGGTTAAACGGCAACTTCATAATCGCGCAGGGCATCGTTAAGCGAAGTCTTCACATCGGTAGTCGCCTTGCGTTTTCCGATGATCAGTGCACATGGCACCTGGTATTCGCCTGCGGGAAATTTTTTTGAATACGATCCGGGGATCACCACTGAGCGGGCCGGAACGACGCCTTTTGTTTCCACCGGTTTTTCGCCCGTCACATCAATAATCCGGGTTGATTTGGTAATCACCACATTTGCGCCAAGCACAGCTTCACGTTCGATGCGCACACCTTCCACCACAATTGAACGTGACCCAATGAAACAATTGTCTTCGATGATCACGGGCGCAGCCTGCACAGGCTCCAGCACGCCGCCGATCCCCACGCCACCGCTCAGGTGCACGTTGCTACCGATTTGTGCACACGAACCAACCGTAGCCCAGGTATCCACCATGGTTCCGCTGCCTACCCAGGCCCCGATATTTACAAAAGATGGCATCATCACCACCCCTTTGGCCAAAAAAGCACCGTATCGCGCAATGGCATGAGGCACCACCCGCACGCCCAGTTCCTTGTAATTATGTTTCAGTTCCATCTTGTCATGAAACTCAAAAATGCCCACCTCTCTGGTTTCCATGCGGCGCATCGGGAAATAAAGGATCACGGCTTTCTTCACCCATTCGTGTATCTGCCAGCTATTTTCAACAGGCTCGGCCACCCGCAGTTTCCCTTTATCCAGCAGTTCTATCACCTTGTTCACGGCATCCACGGTTTCGGCACGGTCGATCAACGACCGGTCCGCCCACGCATGCTCTACAATGTCTCTTAATTCCTTCATCTGATCAGCGTTTTTCAAAGCTTTCAAAAATAGGCAAAAAAGACGGGTTTCTGTTTTTCTTTATAATTTTGCAAATCTTCAAACGGAAAGGCTTCCGGAATGTTTATAAAAAAGAATTAAAATTTTGGGAAGGATATTGGCCATCGATTACGGGCAAAAACGTGCCGGCATTGCCGTAACTGATCCGATGCAGATCATTGCCACGGGATTGCAAACCGTTCATGTAAAGGATATTTTTGCTTTTCTCACGGATTATGTAAACAAGGAACCCGTGGAACGTTTTGTGGTGGGGATGCCCCGCCAAATGGACAATACCGCTTCGGATGCCAGTCGTTTTATCGAACCTTTTGTAAAAAAACTGAAAAAGCAGTTTCCTGCCATTCCGGTAGATCGTTACGACGAGCGCTTTACCTCAAAGATGGCACAGCAAGCCATTCTTGAATCAGGTGCAAAAAAGAAGGTTCGACAAAACAAAGCACTGGTTGATACCGTTAGTGCAACGATTATTTTACAATCCTACATGCAAAGCATGAAAGGTTTTTAATTAAAATTTAGTGATATGATTCTTCCGATTACAGCATATGGCCATCCGGTGCTAAAAAAGGTTGCCGAAGAAATCGACGAAGATTACGCCGGATTGGATGAGCTGATCGACAACATGTTCGAAACCATGTATGCCTCCGATGGCGTGGGTCTGGCGGCTCCGCAGGTTAACCTCTCCATCAGGCTTTTTGTGATCGATGCCACACCGTATGGCGAACAGGCGCCCGAACTGAAAGAGTTCAAGAAAGTTTTTATCAATCCTTACATCACCGAAGAAACTGGCAAGGATGAAATTATGGATGAGGGCTGCCTGAGTATTCCCAACATCCGGGAAGATGTCCAGCGCAAATATCAGATCAGGATCGAATATTACGACGAAAACTGGCAGTTTCACGATGAAACCTACGAAGGCATTGCTGCCCGTATCATCCAACATGAATACGACCACCTGGAAGGTGTGCTTTTCGTGGATCGCATAAGCAATCTGCGCAAAACCCTGCTCCGGCGCAAACTCAACGACATCAGCAAGGGAAATATTAAAGTGGATTACCGCATGATTTTTCCGGTGAAGAAAAAAGTAAGAACCTGATAAAATTCTGTAAAAAGATGAATATGATGAAATCAATGAAGTTAAAGATGCTGGCCGTAATGGTGATATTTGCTTTTACCGCCTGCCAGTCGCCGAGGCAGGAGGCCATTGGCAAGATTGAGCAACTCGAAAATGATTTGTTCGGTGAGGAAGGCGTGCTGGTTCACGAGCACATCGACAAACTGATCAACGCCTATCTGAATTTTGCCGAAGAATATCCCGATGATACACTGGCTCCGCAATATCTTTTTAAGGCGGGCGACATTGCCATGAATACCAACCGGTCGAACCAGGCCATCACTTATTACGGACGCATTATTGAGGAATATCCCGATTACCGAAAGGCTCCCGAAGCGATGTTTCTGCAGGCTTATGTGTACGAAAACAACCTTGGACGCCTCGATAAAGCCCGCACCATTTATCAGGAATTTCTCGGAAAATATCCGACCAACGAATTTGCCGACGATGCGCAGGTATCGCTAAAATATCTTGGAAAGACACCCGAGGAACTCATCGAAATTTTCTCGAAGGAAAATCCTGAAGCGGGGGAATAATCCTATCAGGAGTTGAATTCGTTATCGAGGAAATTTTTCAGGTGCGATGGATTCACGCTCTGAATCAACACGCCTTTTTTAGAATAGGCGATTTCACCGGTTTCTTCGGAAACGATCACCGCGATGGCGTCGGTTTTTTCGGTAACGCCCACGGCTGCCCTGTGCCTCAAACCCAGACTCACCGATATTTTCTTGTTGCTCGAAACCGGCAAAATGGACCTGGCGGATTTTATCTTGTTGTTCACGATGACTACCGCGCCATCATGCAGCGGACTGTTCTTGTAAAAGATATTCATCAACAGATCATCGGAAATCCTTGCGTCCAGTATCTGGCCGGTTTCCACGTATTGCCGCAGTTCGTTCAGTTTGGCAATAATGATCAACGCACCGGTTTTGTTTGCCGACATTTTGCGGCAGGCGGTTACGATGGGGTCTACATCGAGGCCCATACCTGGTTTGATGTTGAAACGGAGAAAATTCAGCCTGTCGCGGGTTTTATTCATGAAACGGGGAGTGCCGATCAGCAGCAGAAACTGCCTGATTTCCGGCTGAAATACTACAATCAGTGCAATAAAACCCACCGAAATAAATGCCCCGAGAATTTCGCTCAGCATTTCCATCTGCAGCACCGATACCAGCCGCCACAGCAGAAAAATTGCTACAATGCCGAGAAAAATATTGATTGCCGCCGTGCCTTTCAGCAGGTTATACAATTCGTACAACAAAAAAGCCACCAGCAGGACATCGATCACATCGGTCAGCCGGATGTCGATAAAAGCGGTGATAAACAATACGGGCATAGGCATGATGAATTGTTGCCAAAAATAAGCAATTAATTCAAGTGAGGAAGCAACGGGAAAGGGAATTCAGCCGGAAAGCATCACGATCGTGTTATCTAAAAGGCGCCGCTTTCGCGATACTGGTTAAAGATTTTCACCACCTGCACGGCCTCCTTCACGTCGTGCACCCGCAGGATATCAGCGCCATGTATCAGCGCAAGCATGTTGACGGCAGTGGTGCCGTTCAGGGCATTTTCGGGCCGGGTGCCAAGCACGCGGTTGATCATGGATTTGCGCGACACTCCGCACAGCACGGGAAACCCTGATGATTTGAGCTTTTCAATGCCATACAAAAGACGGTAATTGTGATCCGTATTTTTTCCAAACCCGAATCCGGGATCGAGGATCACATCCGCTTTCATGCCCGCAGCAAACAGCTTCTCCAGCCGCTGATCGAAATACTGATACACTTCTTCAACAACATCCCCGTACTGCGGATTGGTCTGCATAGTTTGGGGCGTTCCCTGGATGTGCATCATAATAAATGGAACGTTCAACCGTACAATGGTTTCGAACATTTTTTCATCGAATCCGCCGCCCGAAATATCATTCACAATGGCTGCACCGGCTTCCACGGCTTTGCGCGCAATGTTGCTCCGCCAGGTATCCACCGAAATGCACAGATCGGGAAACCGACGGGTTAATTGTTTCAATACCGGCTCCAGGCGCTGCCACTCGTCGGCTTCGCTAACCTTCGGGGCGCCCGGCCGCGTGGAAACGGCGCCCACATCCACAATCGAGGCTCCCTCACGGATCATGCGTGCTACCTGGTTCATATTTTCTTCTAACCCTGCGTATTTGCCGCCATCATAAAACGAATCCGGTGCAGTGTTCAGAATCCCCATCACCAGCGGTTTGGATAGATCCATCACGCCGTTATGCCAATCGATCTGCTTCTTCATTGGAAAAGATTATTTTTGAGACCTTAAAAAATTTACATCTCATTAACATGCCACGAAAATAAAGCATTTTATTTTTGAGGATTCATAATCCTTATCATGATGAACAGAAAATCAATCAAATTCCTGGTTATAGGCATGCTGCTGCCATTGTGCGGGATACTGCAGGCTCAGGTTGCAGAAACAGGAATGAGCCGCGAGGAACAAATGCTGAAACGCGCACAGGACAAAGTGGAGCGGGCGCAACTTTCGATAGATCGTGTACAGGTTTACCTCGACGAAGGCGACAGCCTCATTGCCGCAGGCGAACAAATGATGACGGAAGCCAAAGAGGAGCTGAAAAGGCTGAAAGCCGAAAGAACAGCCATGGATAAAACCTATCAGTCGGAACACAGGGCGCTGGAAAAACAACTAAAAACCGACGACCGAACAGCGCGCGACCAGGCAAGAACTTCCCTGCGCGAACGGGATACACGCTACCGCGATGACAGCCGCACCATGAACGATAAAATTAAAGCCGCCAACAAAAAATTTGAAAAAGGAAAAGTCAATATCGACAAAGGCCGTGAAAAAATGAAAACCGGAAAAGAAAAAATGAAACCGGCCGTTAAAGCTCTTGAGGAAGCCGAAAAAGAGCTTCGGGAACTTACCGGTGCCGGCGATGTGGATGACGAACCAACCGATAAAGATCCGGAAGAAAAAAAGGAAAAGAACAGAAAATAGTTACCAACCAATCGTAATGACACAAACCAACCAGCAGTTTGAAGACGCAATAAGCCTGTGCAGGGATTTATTTGAAAAGAAAATGAAAGACTACGGCAGCGCGTGGCGTATCCTGCGCACGCCCTCGCTCACCGATCAGATCTACATCAAGGCCAACCGCATCCGCAGCATCCAGAAAAAAGGCGTATCACGCATCGACGAAGATATCCGCGACGAATTTATCGGCATCGTGAATTATTCGGTCATGGCACTGATTCAACTGGAAAGAGGCGTGGAAGAAAAGCCCGACCTGAATGCACTGACTGCTTTAGAGTTGTACAACAAACACATTTACGCAGCCAAATCGCTGATGGAGGATAAAAACCACGATTACGACGAAGCCTGGCGAAACATGCGCGTTTCGTCCTACACGGACATCATCCTGATGAAACTGCTGCGGATTAAGCAAATCGAAGACAACAAAGGAAAAACACTGATTTCTGAAGGGCTGGATGCCAATTACAGCGATATTATCAACTATTCGCTGTTTGCCCTCATCAAAATAGCTGAAGAGGAAACCAGGCATGAGAAATAATCCCCTCCCCTTTTCAACCTTTTCAAAACAACCGGCGTTTATTCCGTTTTAAAAACTAATCAATCTGCTTTTCAATGAAACAACAAACGATGAAATCGATTACCGGCTGGGCAATTATTCTGATCACTTTATTTTCGGCATACCTTATTGTGCATTTTCCCGGATTTCATGCCTTTTTCCTGATCCTGCTGCTTTTCGAAATGGTATTGGCTGTGCGCTACCGGAAAATCTTCACACCGGTCATGATCCGCTCCACACAAATTATCCTGGGACTCCTGTTTTTGTTTTCGGGATTTGTAAAGGCGGTGGATCCGCTGGGAACGGCTTACCGCATCGAAGATTATTTTATCGCCTATGGCACGGAGTGGATGATGCCAGCCGCCGTTTTTCTTTCGTTTGTACTCAACGCCGCCGAATTGCTTCTGGGGGGCTTGCTGCTGCTGAATCTCAAGCCAAAATTCACCTCCTGGTACCTGATGCTGATGATGACATTTTTTACCCTCACCACCATCAACGATGCGCTGAACAACCCCGTGCCCGATTGCGGATGTTTTGGCGATGCCCTGATCATGACCAACTGGCAAACTTTGTATAAAAACCTGGTGATTGATGTATTTGTGCTGATTATTTTTCTTAACAGAAGCCGTATTCGCAGAACATTTGGCAATACTACAGAATGGACTCTCGGAGCTGTGTTGATCGCATTGTTTTTCGGATTTCAGTACATCAATTATATCAACCTGCCGATGATGGACTTCAGGCCGTGGAAAACCGGGAACAAAATGATCATGGAAAATCCTGAACCCATTCGTTATTATTTGACCTACCGGAATGTGAATACCGGTGAAACCAAAGAATATCTGTCGCCGGATTATCCTTACGACGATCCTGAATGGCTTGAAAACTGGGAATTTGTTAGCCAGCGCATAGAAGATCCGAATAAAGTTCCGGGAATGGATCTGGCCATTATCGATTTCGAAGGGCAGGATGTTACAAAGGCTTATCTCGAAAATCCCGGTTATCATTTCTTTGTCATTGCGTGGGATTTGATGAATACTGACAGGGAAGCATTTCAGCATATCGACAGAATGTATCAAAAAGCTGAAGAAGCTGACATTTCGATGATCGTAATTACGGCTACTTTGAAAAATAAAATCGAAAGATTTGTGGATCAAACGGGCATCTCTCCCGAAATACCGTTTTTTAATGCCGACGACATTGTTCTCAAAACCATGATCCGCTCCAATCCGGGACTGATGTTGATGAAGGACGGCGTTGTGGTGGATAAATGGCACCACAACAACCTGCCCGACTGGGATGAGATTGAAGACGAATATCTGAACCTGGAAAATTAATATCCAGTTATTTGCAAGACGTTGCATACCTTTTAGGAAAATCCGGCTTTGCCTGGCCGGTTTTAATCCTGCCTTACAAATGTTAAACACAATCTTTTCTTGCTGAACAAAGCAAACCCATCGCTGTTATTAGATTGAATTTTTATTTAAAATTTTTAAGATTTAATCAAAGAGCAATGAGTAATCGCAAAGATTTTACCCTTCGTAAAGAAGATAAGATTTACAGCATAAAGCAAACCGACAGGGAAACCCTTGGAAACTGGTACTATTTGATGACCCTCGGGCGGCAGATCGACAGAAAGGCACCCAACTACCTCAAGCAGGCCCTGGGCTGGTCGTATCATGCACCCTATGCCGGTCATGATGGTATTCAACTGGCCCTGGGGTTGATGTTCGAAAAGGAAAAAGACCATCTGTTCCCCTACTATCGTGATATGCTCACGGTACTGGCCGCCGGAATGACCACCGAAGAGATCATCCTCAACGGGCTGTCGAAAGCCACCGATCCTTCAAGCGGCGGGCGGCACATGTCAAATCACTTTGCCAAACCTGAATGGAACATTCATTCGGTTTCGTCGGCTACCGGCAACCATACGCTTCATGCAGTGGGTGTTGCCCGTGCCATCAAATTCTACGGAGCCGAAGGCGTCGCCATCAGTTCGCAGGGCGAATCCTCCACCTCCGAAGGCTATGTGTACGAAGCCATCAATGGCGCTTCCACCGAAAAACTCCCTGTAATCTTCGTATTCCAGGACAACGGCTTCGGGATTTCCGTACCCAAGGAGCAGCAAACTGCCAATCCACGTGCGGCCGACAATTTCCACGGCTTTAAAAACCTTCGCATCATTTATGCTAACGGCAAGGACCCGTTCAACTCGATGAATGCAATGCTGAAAGCCAAAAAAATTGTGAGGGAAGAAGGCCTGCCGGTGATCGTACATGCAAACTGCATCAGGATGGGATCGCACTCCAATTCAGACCGCCACGAGCTATACCGCTCCGATACCGAACTTTCGGAAATGGAACTGCTCGACCCGCTGAAGAAATTCAGGGCCCGACTCACCTATGCCGACTTATTTACGGATGAAGAACTGGATGAACTGGATGCAAAAGCCAAAAAAGAAATTTCGGCGGCCCATAAAAAAGTATTGAAAGCACCCGATCCTGATCCCAAATCGATTTTTGATTTTGTAATTCCCGAACCTTATGTTTCGAAAAAATATCCCACCGGGCTGCACAATGGCGAAGGCAAACGCATGCGGCTCATCGAGGCTCTCAACTCGACGCTGAAGGCCGAATTCCGCCACAATCCCGATACTTTTATCTGGGGACAGGATATGGCCAATAAGGAAAAAGGCGGAATTTTCAACGTTTCCAAAGGTCTGCAGCAGGAATTCGGCCCTCAGCGGGTGTTCAACGCCCCCATTGCCGAAGACTATATCGTTGGCACTGCCAATGGCATGAGCCGGTTCGATAAAAAAATCCGAATAGTCATTGAAGGCGCTGAATTTGCCGATTATTTCTGGCCTGCCATGGAACAATATGTTGAACTGACCCACGACTACTGGCGCAGCAACGGCAAATTTGCCCCCAACGTCACCATCAGGCTGGCATCAGGAGGATACATCGGCGGCGGCTTGTACCATTCGCAAACAACCGAGGCAGCATTAACAACTTTTCCCGGCATCAGGGTAGTATATCCTTCGTTTGCCGACGATGCTGCGGGCTTGCTTCGTACGTGCCTTCGCTCCGAAGGACCGGCATTGTTTCTCGAACCCAAAGCGCTGTATAACGATCCGGCCGGCGAAGCCGAAGTCCCGGAGGATTTCGAGGTTCCGTTCGGAGTAGCACGCATCCGCCGCGAAGGCACCAACCTCACCATGATCACCTACGGCAACACCACCCATATGTGCCTGAAAGCTGCCGAAAGGCTCGAGAAAGAAGAAGGCAAATCGGTTGAGGTGATCGATATCCGCTCGCTGATTCCGCTGGATAAGGAAACGATCCTGGAATCGATAAAGAAAACCAGCCGGGCGCTGGTGGTTCATGAGGACAAAGTATTTTCCGGATTTGGCGGCGAACTGGCTTCAATAATTGCCGAAGACGGTTTTAAATACCTCGATGCACCGGTAAAACGCATCGGCGCCACATTTACGCCAGTCGGGTTCAATCGTATCCTGGAAAAAGCCATCCTGCCGGATGATGAAAAAATATATCATGCAGCTAAAAAGCTGCTGGAATTCTAACAGGAAATTTAAAAAAAACCGGGAGCCGATACAGTTCCCGGTTTTTTTTTGCGCCATTTAGTCCTCTCCTGCTTTCAGGAAATTTACCTTTACCTGCATCTAAAATAGCCCAATAAAATTTTATTCAATTCCCTTGGGTGCATAATGCCGTTTCAGCCATTTGCTCAATCCGTCGAAGCCGGGAAAAAGCACGCGTTCGTTGATGTTGAGCTGATCGAGCTTATCCCTGACCTCCCATTTCATGCCGGCCGGAATGCGGATGCGGAAATACAGTGAAGGCTTATCCAGCAGCCACTTGTCCAGCAGCGAACGTGCATGGGCCATAAAAGTAAAGATGGCATACTGATTTACAATCCGCGAGTCGAGCGAAGGCGATTCGAAAGCCACAATGAAATCCGATTTTTCCATCGACAACTCGCCCAGGTTTTTATAAACATTGTTCAGCATTTCGCTGGTGAAGCTGTTGGAGCCTACCCTGCTGAGTTCCTGACTGAGTTTTTGCGGAAGGTATTTCTTCAGGGCTTCGTAATTAAGTGCCCAGATGATGCCGTCGCAATTGAATTTATCCAGTTCGGCAGTGGCGAAGTGCAGGGCCACAAATGGCGAATAGGTCCAGTCGAGCAACCTTGTGGGCAGGCCGTGGTGCTGTGCCAGCGCCAGCCAGTCCCATTCGGTATTGTGCAGGACCTCTGCCTGGTGCGAATATTTCTTGAAATTGCGAAGCAGGTGAAATTCGAGTTTTTGAAAATCCCCTCCAAGCCGGATCAGCGAAGTTTTCAATTCATAGTCAAAAATCGAGAGCCCGCGATAGATATAAGGCGAACGCACCCGTTGTATTTTCGGGTTGTACGAATCGTGAAACAGCATGTCCTGCAACTCATTCCACGACCCTGGCACCAATTCCTTTTTCAGGTTCAGATCGGATTTCTGCATCTGGTAACGCTTGTTTGCACAAATCTAACTGCTTTTTGCGGATGAAAAAAAGATTTCTGCATTTCGTCTTTCCACAATTTTCTGCCAGGCCTCTGGTTCCACTCCATTCACTTCACGCTCTACGCCCCGTCCTCCGCATCGCTCAATTCGCGGTAAAGCAGCTTTTGCCGGTTTGCGGCATGGCGGCTTCCGGCATCGCCGGGCATCAGCGACACGGCGCGGCGCACGGCCTGGGCTCCAAAACGCCTGCGCACCCGGTCGAGCGCCTGGTAAAGGTTGATCATTTCGGGAGTATCTTCGAACATGTCGAGCTGCTGCACACCGTTCACCAAATGGCTGAAACGTATCCCGATGAGGCGGATCAGCATCCGGCGCTGGTAAAGGCGGTCGAACAGCTCCAGCGCAATTTTTGTCAGCACATGATCGAACGAAGTGTAGGCAATGGTTTTTTGCAGGGTGTGGGTATCGAAATTCGAATAGCGGATCTTTACGGTAACACAGCCGGTAAGCTTGCCTTTTTTACGCATCTGAAAGGCGATCTTTTCCACCATTGAGCTAAGGATTTCGCGCATGCGCACCACGTCGATGGAATCCTGCTCGAAGGTGCTTTCGGTGCTGATGGATTTTTGTTCGGTGTACGGCACTACCGGTGTATGGTCGATGCCATTGGCTTTTTTCCAGATGTCGAGGCCGTTTTTTCCCATCACCTTTTCCATCATCTCAGGCGGGATCATGCTCAGGGTATGGATGTTCACCACGCCCATCGATCGCAGCAACTGGTAGGTTTTCAGTCCGATCATGGGAATTTTACGGATGGAAAGCGGCCCCAGAAAAGGCTTTACGCGCGGCGGCTCCACCTGCAGTTCGCCGTTGGGCTTGGCTTCGCCGGTGGCGATCTTCGATACGGTTTTGTTTACCGACAGCCCCAGCGAAATGGGCAGGCCCGTTTCGTGAATGATGCGGTTGCGCAGCTCGTGCGTCCATTTCATGGCCCCGAAAAAGCGGTCCATGCCGGTGATGTCGAGGTAGTGCTCGTCGATGGAGGCTTTTTCGTACACCGGCGCTTTTTCGGCGATGATCTCGGTAACCATGCGCGAAAATTTGCTGTACTGCTCCATGTCGCCCCGTACCACGATGGCATCGCTGCACAGGTTGAGCGCCAGCTTCATGGGCATGGCCGAGCTTACGCCGAACTGCCGGGCTTCATAACTGCAACTGGCCACCACCCCGCGGTCGGAAGTGCCGCCGATGATCACCGGCCTGCCCACCA
Organism: Bacteroidales bacterium; assembly: GCA_046542305.1. GTDB lineage: Bacteria > Bacteroidota > Bacteroidia > Bacteroidales > 4484-276 > JBKHBQ01. Next base: position 5,900 of record JBKHBQ010000025.1, on the reverse strand, counting down.
GGTCGCGGTTCAACAGGCGCTCCACCGATACAAAAAAGGTGTCCAGATCGAAATGTACTATGGTGCGGTTTTGCATCTCCATTCAGAAACAGTTTTTTTATGAGTTTTTCTTGGTTTATTAAAATTTCTTTTTACCTTTGATTATTATTTAATCATTTTCAAGTTTACAATATAATCATTATGGGAGTTACCAACAAAGGATTGTTGATAAAATAATAACGAAACATGCATTTCAGCACCAACATCAAATTTTTGCGCAAGCGCAAGGGCCGTACCCAGGGTGATGTAGCAGCCACATTGGGACTAAAGCGTCCCACCCTCAACAACTACGAAAACCGCATTGCCCAGCCGGGCGTGGATGTGCTGGTGGGCCTTTCGGAATATTTCGGGGTGGCCATCGACACGCTCATCAAGGTTGACCTGACCAAACTCGCCGAAAGCCAGCTTTCGCAACTCGAAAAAGGTTATGACGTTTTTATCAAAGGAAGCAAACTGCGCGTGCTGGCCACCACCGTTGACGCCGAAAACGAGGAAAACATCGAGCTGGTTTCCGAAAAGGCCAAAGCGGGCTATAGCAATGGCTTTGCCGATCCGGAGTACATCCGTATTCTGCCCACCTTCACCCTGCCGTTTCTTTCGCGCGAAAAAAAATACCGCACATTCCAGATCAGTGGCGACTCAATGCTTCCCATTCCCCAGGGCTCATGGGTTACCGGCGAATATGTACAAAACTGGAACTTTATCCGCAGCGGACAGGCTTACATCGTACTCACGCTAAATGAAGGCATCCTTTTTAAGGTAGTCGAAAACCTGATCGAAGAAAGCGGATTCCTGCGGCTGCATTCGCTCAACCCCATTTACGTGCCTTACAGCATTCATGTGAACGAAATCAGGGAAGTGTGGAAATTCGTGCATTACATCAGCCAGGAAATGCCCGAAAGCCGTCCGGCCGAAAACGAGATCATGGAAAACATCCGTGAGATACGAAAGGAAATGAACAGCCTTACTGACAGACTTAATAGTTTTTCAAAAGAATAATTTTATTAGAAATACTTGAAGAAGATTTAAAAGACGTCGAGGAAACCAGAAATCGAAGCTGTCCGAAAAAACCTATAAGATTTTCATTTTACGAAAAGCGCAGAAACAGCTCTCAAAAAATCCCTGCTTCTGATTAAGTGTGTGGAGATTACGCAGGGGAAACTATAGGATTCTCTATAGAATTAAAGATGAAATCCTGATCATCGTAGTAGTAAAGATTGGTCACAGAAAAGACATTTACAGATAATACATTAAAACACCTTCGGCTCAAAATCAGGCTGGTTGATGATATGGGCGCTGTTGCCGGTGGCACGGATGGCAAACAATCCCTTATTCACTGCCATTGCGGCGCTGCCCGCCTGCGCCTTAAGATAAGCCATGGCTCCGTACAATTTCATGTGCTTATACTCCTGCATCCATTTCTTTGCATGATTTAGTTTATCAATGAAATGTTTTACATCATCGGGCCGTAAGGTGGTTTTCACTTCCACGATCACGATTTCCCGGCCGTTCACAGCAATGATGTCGAACTCATAGTTATGACCATTGTAGCGGCCTTCCACATTCTGGATCGTACGTTGGACTTCAATTCCCCATTGTTTAAGCAAATTCACCAAATCACCCTCTACCAACGATTCCACCAGTTTGCCCCATTGAGAGGTAAAAAGATTCGTCAACCGATCTATTTTTTTATCGGTTTCCTTGAATCTCTGATCGGTTTCCTTAAAAAGTTTCCAGATCTCATCAGCATTTAAAGGCTGCTCATAAGTGGAAATGGGTTCGTTTGCCTGATTTTTCTTTTTTTCCATAATTAAAAGGATTTTTAGCAAAGATAATCAATAGTCAAAACAAGTACAATCTGAATTACAGCGAAACACCAAGCTGCTGATAAAACCTGGTCAGGTAGGCAGTATTGATGATCAAGGTAAAAACCACACCAAAAACTGCTCCCCAGAAATGTGCATCATGTCCGATATTGTCGTCACCGCGTTTACCCATGTAGGCCGAATAGATCAGGTAAAGAATGCCAAAAATCCAGGCAGGAATGCCGATGGGAATGAAAAAGAAAAAGATTTTGCCGTTGGGATAAAGGATGATGCTGGAGAACACCACGGCCGCCACTGCCCCCGAAGCACCTACCGCATTGTAGTAGATGTCGTTTTTGTATTTGAAATAATCGTAAACCGTCGAGAGAATGATGCCCCCAATGTAAAGCAGCAGGAAATAAACACCGGCCATGGCTTCGAAGTCCCTGCTGAAATACTGCATTACAACTTCGCCAAACGACCACAGTACGAACATATTGATCAGCAGGTGTGCCCAGCCGGCATGCAACAGCCCGTAGGTAAAAAATCTGTACCACTCGCGATCTTTGCTGATGTAATAGGCATTGAATTTCAGCTTGTCGAACAAATCACGGTTGCTGAAAGCTACAAATGAAACAATTCCTGTAAGAATGATCAGAATGTAAACCATAATAAATCTTTTAGATCCGGCTGATTCCGGTGTATCATTTTATTGTTTCCTGGGTGAAATCGATTTCCGATCCGAACATGCTGTGCGGAATCAGATACGCCGCCAGCAACAGCACGGCAGCGGCGATTACCCAGCCACGTTTTTCAGGGTTGAACCTTATCTGAAAATACGCGGCCACCCATAGAACAAATGCAGCCAGCGTTTTGTTGTCGGTGAGATCCTGACCAAAAGGCCACCCGGTCCAGAAGGCGTCAAAAGCGTATTTCTGAACAATGGGGCCGAGGATCATGCCGCCGACAGCCAGCAGGATGATTGTCCAGAAGGAATACCGCACCAGGTTTTTGCCCCTGATCAGCGCTTCAAAACCTGATCTTGTGGAAAACATCATGGCCAGAAAAATGATGATGATATGGGGAATTAAAACCCCCGCCGGCACTGCGCCTTTGTAGCGCAAAATAAGGGGTTCCGGAGTCAGAGAAACGAAACTGTCATTCTGCTTCAGGTAAATTTCATACATCACCTTTCCGGCAGCCGGCTGCCCGGGCAGGTAAGCTGCCAGTTCTTCCCCTTCGCGTATCAGCGGTTTTTCGGTCCAGGTATCATGACTTTTGTATCGCTTAAACCTGTACTTCCCGCTGATGTCTTCAGTGGGAATCACGATACTGATCCTCGCATCCGTCTGGCCTTCCCAGGTGCGGATCAGGCGGTATTTATTTTTTTCGCTGCCGATTTCTACCGATCCACGGGCAGGGTACGTGGGACCGGTCATCCGCTGATAAATCACGGTGACAGCCATCAGTAAAAACGAAAGGCCCCAGAGCAGAATTGATTTGGTTGTGTATTTCATCTTCCGTAAGATTTGCACAAATATACCTTAACTTGTTATTCCTGCACGCTTTCATTGGCAGAACTGCTGCTGTTTTGCTGTTGAAGAATGTCATACATCAATTGATGCAAATCCGTTCGGAGATTCATTTTCAGTATTTTCCGGTTGGCGGCATCGGGGTAAACCCGGTTGGAAAGAAAAACATACAGCAATCCGTTTTCAGGATCAGCCCAGGTGTAGGTTCCGGTAAATCCCGAATGCCCGAAACTGCTCATGGAGGCACTTTTACACACCGGTCCCAGCGAATCGTATTCGGGATACGGTTTGTCAAATCCAATTCCTCTGCGATTCTCATCCATCGGGAATTGCTGGCGCGAAAACTCTTCGATCGTATTTTGACGGAGGTATTGTCTGCCGCCATACCCGCCACCCTGAAGGTACATTTGCATAACGGCAGCCACATCCACGGCATTCGAAAATAAACCGGCATGTCCTGCTATTCCGCCCAGCATGGCAGCGCCGGGATCGTGCACATATCCGTGTACCAGTTGCTTCCTGAATACAGTATCGAGTTCGGTGGGAACAACCCGGTCGACGGGGAAAGTTTCCAGCGGGTTAAATCCCATGGTACTCAAACCCATCGGCTTATAGAACGCACTCCTGACATAACGACCAAACGGTTCCCCGGTAATTTTTTCGATGGCATCCGTCAGCAAATAAAACCCCACATCACTGTACTTGTATTCCTTCTTTTTATGAAGTTCGGAACTGATGATGCTATCAAAAATAATATCTCTGTAAAGGTTGAAAATAAACAGATCTTCAGCCACCGGAACTTCAAACCCTGGTTTCTTTTGCAGGGAATAGATCGTGGGATCAGGCCTGAAATCCCTGATGGTTTTCCAGAAAAAGGGTATCCATGCCTGCAACTGTGCCTGATGGGCAAGGATTTCGCGGGTGATGGCCATGCTTTTGTTGGAACGCCTCAGGTAATCCAGATAATACGACAGTGGCAGATCGATATCAAGCAGGCCCTTTTCTGATAAATGCATAACTGCCGGGGTGGTAGCCAGAATTTTGGTAAGCGAAGCAAGATCGTAAATATCATGTTGATACACCGGACGTACGGAATCATAGGTATGATAGCCAAAAGCCTTATTGTAGAACACTTTGCCGTGTTTGGCAAACAGCACCTGACATCCCGGATAGGCTTCCTGACGGATTCCGTATTCTATGAGGCGATCGAGCGTATCCATGGCATGGGTCTCGATTCCGAGTTCTGCGGGAATGGTAAATTTGAGCCTGCCATTGGGCTGAACTGTCATTCCCGATCCTGCCGGAAAATCCGCCGAAGCTGTAACAGGCAATCTTCCCGAAATGCCGATGGCGCCAAAGATCATCTGCGCGGAAATTTCCTTTGCTACCGGATCATCTTCATAAGATACCACCAGTGCATCAATACCCCGAGGGTCAAAAGCCGCCAGCGAATAAGGATTTCCAAAAATGTTCACGATCAGCCGGCCGCTGTTTTTTTTCACTTTGTGAACAAAATCCACGGCTTCTTTGCCGATTCCGTAATTTCTGCTTACCAGCCGGTTGGTACTTTCGAATGAAATCACCACCAGGTTATAATTTTTAAGGGTTTTCAGCATCTTATTCACCACGGCTTTCGATGGCGCCGGATTTAACCGGAATTGATCAACAGGGGCATAATAGCCCAGCATTTCAGAAAAGGCAGAAGTTTTTGATGTTCCGATACTGACTACGGCAATATTCAGCGTATCCAGATATTTTAAGGGGATGATGTCCGCTTCATTTTTCAGGAGCGTAACGGCTCCTTCAAAAATCTGACGTTTCAAAAACTGGTTTTCCGGTTTGTTCAAATCGGCAGTGATGTGGCCGGAATTTATTTCCTTCCGGTCGGAAAGCCCGCACAGATATTTATACTCCAGCACCTTGCGGCATCTCTCAGCCACCTCTGACGAATCCACAAGACCATCGGATATGGCTTCCCTGATCCTGCTTATCGCGGCCTCCACATCCAGCGGCAGAAGCAGAATATCATTCCCTGCCCTGAATGCCATCAGTTCGATATCGCCGGTGCGGAAATATTTGGTCACGCCTTTCATATCAAGGGCATCTGTCACTGCCAAACCATCGAAGGCGAGGCTATCGCGCAGCCATCCATCCACTGCATTTTTCGATAATGAGGTGGCTCTGTTGTCGGTTGAATCAATGGCGGGAACATACAAATGCGCCACCATCACTCCGCCCACCCCGGCATTAATTGCAGCGCGAAACGGATAAAGTTCCACATTATCCAGGTGTTCGAATGAGTGTTTTACTGTTGGAAGTGTGTAATGTGAATCGGTATCGGTATCGCCATGTCCTGGAAAATGTTTTGCCGTGGCAATCACACCGGCGTCCTGAAGACCCTGGATGTATGCAAGCCCCTTCTCTGCCACCAACTGCGGATCTTCGCCGAACGACCTGAAATTGATCACCGGATTGTTGCGGTTGCTGTTAACATCAATTACCGGGGCAAAATTCATCTGCACCC
>JBKHBQ010000300.1:0-4655 GCA_046542305.1 Bacteroidales bacterium | reverse complement strand
ATTTTACCATCGAAAGGATCCTTGCCTTTACCATCAAGCTGGGCATTGTCGAGCGCTGGCTGGGCATCGATGTAGATCATGGAAAGGAAATGTTCAAAAAACTGATGAGCGAGCTGCAAGCCAGTTATAAATTACCCGAATCATTTAAAGAAAAATAGATTGTATGAATACAATTGGTAAGGTAACCGGAATTATTGCCAACCTTGTAATTGTTGAGGCCCGGGATAAAGTGGCACAAAACGAGATCTGCTTCATCAAACTGGGTGAAGAACGCCTGATGGCTGAGGTGATCAAGATCGCCGGCAAAAAGGTGTATGTTCAGGTTTTTGAAAGCACCCGCGGCCTGAAGGTTGGAACAGAAGTAGAATTCATGGGGCACATGCTTGAGGTATCACTGGGTCCGGGGCTGCTTTCCAAAAACTTCGACGGGCTGCAAAACGACCTGGACAAGATGGAAGGCATCTTTCTGAAAAGAGGCGATTATACCTATGCCCTGGAAAAGGAAAAAGAGTACCACTTCGTTCCCATGGCCCAACAAGGAGAGGTGAAAAATGCCGGTGGCTGGCTGGGTGAAGTAAAAGAAAACTGGATTGCACATAAAATTATGGTGCCCTTCAAGTTTGAAGGGGAATATACCATCAAAAGCATTGTTGCAGAAGGCGATTACAAGATCAGCGATCCCATTGCCGTACTTACCGATGCTACCGGTGAAGAACACCAGGTGACCATGGTACAGAAGTGGCCGGTGAAAATCCCCATCAAGGCGTATCAGTCAAAACCCAGGCCCTTCAAGATCATGGAAACCGGGGTGCGGGTGATTGACACCCTGAACCCCATTGCCGAGGGAGGCACCGGCTTTATCCCCGGCCCCTTTGGTTCAGGAAAAACCGTCTTGCAGCACAACCTCTCAAAATATGCAGAAGCCGACCTGGTGATTGTGGCAGCCTGTGGCGAACGTGCCAACGAGGTGGTGGAGATCTTCACTGAGTTCCCCGAACTGGAAGATCCGCGTTCAGGCCGTAAGCTCATCGAACGTACCACCATCATCGCCAATACTTCCAACATGCCGGTGGCTGCCCGCGAAGCCTCAGTGTATACCGCCATGACTCTGGCCGAGTACTACCGGTCGATGGGGCTGAAAATCCTGCTGCTTGCCGACTCCACTTCGCGCTGGGCACAGGCTTTGCGCGAGATGTCGAACCGGATGGAGGAATTACCCGGCCCGGATGCGTATCCGATGGACCTGCCGGCGATCATCTCCAACTTTTACTCGAGAGCCGGGTTTGTGTACCTGCCCAACGACCAGACAGGCAGCGTAACTTTTATCGGCGCCGTATCACCCGCCGGGGGTAACCTCAAGGAGCCGGTTACGGAATCTACTAAGAAAGCCGCCCGGTGTTTTTACGCCCTCTCGCAGGCACGTGCCGACAGTAAGCGCTATCCGGCGGTGGATCCCATCGACAGCTATTCGAAGTACCTCGAATACGATGAGGTGATCGAATACCTGAAGAACAATGTGGGTGAAAACTGGCTCGATAACCTGCTGTATGCCAAAAACCTGCTCATCCGCGGGAAGGAAGCCTATGAGCAGATCAACATCCTTGGTGATGACGGCGTACCCGTTGATTACCACATAAGGTTCTGGAAATCGGAAGTATTTGATTTTGTGATCCTGCAGCAGGATGCTTTTGACGAAATTGATGCTTCCTCACCCATCGAACGTCAGAAATACATGATGGATCTGGTGATCGGCATTGTGAAGGACGAGTACGATTTCGAGTCGTTCGAGGAGGTAAATACGTATTTCAGGGGGCTGATCAATGTGATGAAGCAAATGAACTATTCGAAATTCCAATCCGAAGATTTCAAAAAATTCGAATCGCAGCTCAGGGAAGAACTCGAAAAACACAGGGTGGCTCAAACAGCCTGACAAAGTGAAATGAAAATTAAAAATTAGTTATGGAAACTCAGGCATTTCAAAAGATTTATACAAAAATGACGCAGATCACCAAAGCTACCTGTTCGCTTACCGCAACCGATGTTGGGTATGACGAACTGGCCACGGTGAACGGGCGGCTGGCGCAGGTGGTTAAGATCATCGGCGACAATGTGACCCTGCAGGTATTCGGCGGAACGGAAGGTATTCCTTCGAATGCCGAAGTGATTTTTCTGGGCAAGGCGCCCAGCCTGAAAGTGGGTGACGACCTGGCCGGACGGTTTTTCAACGCATATGGCGAACCCATCGACGGCGGCCCGCAGGTGGAAGGAAACGAAGTGGAGATTGGCGGCCCGTCGGTTAATCCGGTACAACGCAAAAAGCCCAGCAACATGATCTTTACCGGAATTGCCGGTATCGATATGAACAACTCGCTGGTGACCGGCCAGAAAATCCCGTTCTTTACCGATCCCGATCAGCCGTACAACCAGGTGATGGCCATCGTGGCCCTGCGTGCCAAGGCCGACAAGATCATCCTCGGCGGAATGGGGCTGACCAACGACGACTATCTTTTCTATAAAAATGTGTTCGACAATGCAGGTGCCCTCGACCGCATCATCAGCTTTGTGAACACTACCGACGATCCGCCGGTGGAACGACTGCTGATCCCGGATATGGCCCTTACGGCAGCCGAATATTTCGCCACCGAAAAAAATGAAACCGTCCTGGTGCTGCTTACGGATATGACGCTGTATGCCGATGCTCTGGCTATTGTATCCAACAGGATGGACCAGATCCCCTCGAAAGACAGCATGCCCGGATCGCTGTACAGCGACCTGGCCAAGATCTACGAAAAAGCGGTGCAATTCCCCAAGGGCGGCTCCATTACCATTGTGGCGGTAACGACGCTTTCGGGCGGCGACATTACCCATGCCATCCCCGACAATACCGGGTATATCACCGAGGGGCAGTTGTTCCTGCGTCGCGATACCGATATTGCCAAAGTAATCGTCGATCCGTTCAGGAGCCTTTCGCGACTCAAGCAAAACGTGATCGGAAAAGATACCCGCGAGGATCATGCCCAGGTGATGAATGCGGCCATCAAGCTCTACGCCGAGGCGGCAAATGCCAAAACAAAACTCGAAAACGGTTTCGATCTCACCGACTTCGACGAACGGGCACTGGATTTTGCAAAGCAATATGCCAACGACCTGCTGGCCATCGACGTAAACATCGATGCCAACGAAATGCTCGACCGTACCTGGCAGCTCTTTGCCAAATATTTCTCGCCGGCAGAGGTAGGTGTCAAGCAAAACCTCGTCGGGAAATACTGGCCGGAAAACAATAATTAACAAGAAAAGTGTTTGTAAGCCATGGCCATAGCCATTAAGTTTCATTATAATAAAACAGCGCTTCAACAGCTCAACAAGCAATTGAAGATCAGGCTAAATGCCCTTCCTACACTTAAAAACAAGGAATCTGCATTGCGGCTTGAGGTAAAAAAAGCCAAAAATGAGGCGGCCAGACTTCAACGGCTTTTGGAGCAAAGGATCAGCGAAAGCGAAAATACGCTGCGCCTGTGGAGCGAATTCAACCCTGACCTCATCAGCATTCAGGATGTGAAGCTGAGCGTGAAAAAAATTGCAGGGGTGAAAACGCCTATTCTCGATGAGGTGGAATTTGAGGTGAAACCTTACAGCATGTTTAAAAGCCCTTCGTGGTTTCCCGATGGCATTTCAATTATCAAGGATTTGTCGAAGATTTCTCTGGAAAGTGCCGTATTCGATCGCAAGATGGAGTTGCTGGATTTTGCCAGAAAAAAAACCACCCAAAAGGTAAACCTGTATGAAAAAGTACAGATCCCTGGATATGAGGAAGCCATTCGCAAGATCAAGCGCTTTATGGAAGACGAAGAAAATCTTTCCAAAGCGGCACAGAAAATTGTGAAGAGCCGCATGGAAGAAAAAGAAATGGAGGCTGTCGTATGATCGTTCCCATGAAAAAATACACGTTTCTGATTCACCACAGGGATTACCGCAAGTTTCTGCAAAACCTGCAGGATCTGGGCATGGTCGACGTGGTGAACAGGGGCATGGAACCGGATGAGGAAACCAATTGCGAAATCCAGCGCATTTCGCAGTTCAACCGGGCCATAAAAATTCTGGAATCGTACAGGCAGGAAGGCACCGTGGAAAAGACCAACCTGATGCCCGGGGCCATCCTGAAGTCGGTGCTGCAAATGGATACGGAGATCGAAACCATCCGCCAGAAAATTGCCGCCCTGGATAAGGCATACCGTGCTTTGCGTCCGTGGGGTGATTTTTCGGTTGAGCTCATTAAAAAACTTGAAGAAGAGGGTTTTTATTTTCGGTTCTATTCAGTGTCGGAAAAGAGATTCCGCGCCGGGTGGCAGACAGAGTACAACCTTGAGGTGATCAGCCATACAGAGGGAAAGACCAACTTCGTGATTATTCAGCGCAAAGGCGAAACCATCGATATTGATGCCGAGGAGGTAAAAGCTCCTGAAAAGCCCGCTACCGAAGTGCTCAGCGAAAAGGAAAAGCTTGAGTCGCGGATTGAGGAGATCAAAAACTATTTCAGCGAAAATGCTGCGGCATTTCTGCCTGTACTCAAAAAAGCCAAAATGGATACCGAAAACCGGGTATCCTTCGACTCTGCATTGCGCAGTGCCGATAAACAGGCTGAGGACCGCCTGATG
>JBKHBQ010000299.1:0-4679 GCA_046542305.1 Bacteroidales bacterium | reverse complement strand
TCCGCTGCTGAATAAGGGCTATCACTTTGTGATTCATGAAGTGGGTGCCTACAATATGACGCAATGGATGCAATTTATTACACTGAGGCCCAAAGTGGTGCTCATCGATACACAAGGCAAGGTACACGTGATCAGGGATGGAGAAACAATGGAATCGCTGAATCGACTGGAAAAAGTACCTGAACATCTGAAAAAATTCGAACTTTAACCACTCCACAGCATTCATGCAGCAAAACGCCGGAAAAAGCATCACCATGTTTATCGAAGGAGTACTCAACAGCTATTCCCAGGTATTCTTTTCGAAAAACAAAATCTTTGCTGCAATTCTGGTAATGGTTACTTTTTTCGACTGGATTGCGGGTCTCAGCGGCCTGATGAGCGTGCTGACCTCTAATGTTGCTGCCCTGGTGATGGGATTTAACACACGCAAAACCAGCCAGGGCTACTACGGTTTCAACAGCCTGCTCGTGGGGCTGGGCATCGGCATTTATTTTGAACCGGGGTTTACTTTTTTCCTGGTACTGATATTTGCAGCCATCTTCACCTTTTTCCTTACCATCTGGCTCGAAAACTATTTCGGCAAGTACGGCCTGCCCTACCTGAGCTGGCCTTTTTTGTTCGGTATCTGGATGGTGAGCCTGGCATCGCGGCAGTTTGCCTCGCTGGAAATCAGTACCCGGGGCATTTATCTTATCAACGAAATTTACAGCTACGGCGGCACCTTCATGGTAGATGTTTACCATTGGATCAGCAACCTGCCGATTCACGACTCCGTGTTGATCTACTTTCAGTCGCTGGGAGCCATCTTTTTCCAGTATCACCTGCTGGCGGGCATAATGATCGCCACCGGATTGCTGATTTACTCACGGATTGCATTTTTACTTTCGCTGACGGGATTCTTTTCGGCCTACCTGTATTACCTGATCATCGGGGCCAACCTTGGCGAACTCAGCTATTTCTATATCGGATTCAATTACATCCTCACGGCCATTGCCATCGGCGGGTTTTTTGTCATTCCCTCCCGGTATTCGTTCCTTTGGGTTATCCTGCTTACACCCATCACTTCGTTTATCATTACATCCACCGGCACATTTTTTTACAACCTGCAACTGAGCATTTTTTCGCTGGCTTTCAATATTGTGGTGGTTTTGTTTGTGTATGTACTGAAGTTCAGGGAACGCCACTACCGGAAGCCTGAGTTGGTTACGGTTCAGCAGTTTTCGCCTGAAAAAAACCTTTATTCGCAGCATAATTACCGGAGACGCTTCGATGTATCCTCCACAACCGAACTGATGTTGCCCTTCTGGGGTGAATGGAAAGTGACGCAGGCCCACAACGGAAAACATACGCACCGCGATGGGTGGCGCCATGCCTGGGATTTTGAAATTGAAGATGACGAAGGTAAAACCTACAAAACCACAGGCCAAACCCCCCGGGACTACTACTGTTACGATCAAATGGTGATTGCGCCTGCCGACGGAACGGTGGAGGAAATTCAGGACGGCATCGACGACAACCGCATCGGCAATATGAACCTGGAAAAGAACTGGGGCAATACCATCATCATTAAACACGAAGAAAACCTGTATACCAAGATCAGCCACCTGAAAAAAGCTTCGCTTAAGGTACAAAAAGGTGATGCGGTAAAACGCGGAACGCCGTTGGCAAGGGTGGGAAATTCTGGTCGTTCGCCGGTGCCGCATATCCATTTCCAGGTGCAGCAAACGCCTTTTATCGGATCGAAAACCATCAACTATCCGATTTCCAGGTATGTGCTTGATGAAAGGCATTCATTGGTCCTGAAAACCTTCGACCATCCGCAGGAAGGCCAGGTAGTGTTCAACATCACCAAAAGCGAATCGCTGCACAAAGCCTTTCACTTTGTGCCGGGGCAAAGCCTTACCTTCGAAGTGATAATAAACGGCGGCGAAATGCAGCACGTGAACTGGGAGGTAAAATCAGACCTTTACAGCAATACCTACCTGGAATGCAGTGTCACCGGATCCCGGGCATGGTTCAGGGTGAACGGCACCATGTTTTATTTCACCCACTTCACCGGTGACAACAATTCGCTGTTAAGCTATTTCTATCTGGGAGCATACAAGGTAGTGCTGGGCTTTTACAAAAACTTAATCGTAACTGATACATACCCTCTGGCTGTTTTGCAGCAAAATCTGATCAAGTTTTTCCAGGATTTCGTAGCACCGTTTTATATTTTTATAAAGGCGGAATACCGGCTCGGATACCTGAAGGAGAAAGATGATTTGGGCAGTGGCGAGATTTGGATGAATGCCTGGTCGGGGCTGAGTTTCTTCGGCAGAAAACGGAAAAGTATTGAATTTGATTTTCACATCAGCAACGGCCGGATAGCAGGATTCGGGGTGAAGGAGGAAGGTTTGACCATGGAAGCCGTGGAAATTGAATCGTGAGGAGGTAAAATATGACGGGTGTTCAGCAGAGATTCCGGTTATCGTTAAAATATGCATTGCTGATGCTTATGCTGTTGATCCTGCATATTGCGGGAAATGCCCAGAAAATCACGTCCGGCAAAAACATCGACAGCCTTACCTTTGCGCTTTATCAGCAAAACGCCTGGGACAGCCTGATCCGTGCCGGGACCAACGCCATTCAAAGCGGCTATGATTATTATTACATGCAAATGCGCGTGGGAATCGCGTGGCATCAAAAAACAAACTATCGCAAATCCGTTGCATATTTCCGCAAGGCTTTACGGTTGTATCCCGGCGACCCTGTTGCCACCGGATATCTTTATTATGCCCTGCTGCTTGGCGGCCGTGCCGAAGAAGCTGCACATCTGGCGGCATCGCAGGATAGCATGATGATCCTCCGTACGCGCGTATCGCGGCCAAAGTTCATTGAAGAAGTTTATCTGGAAACCGGCCCCGGGTTTCCGGGTTACAGTGATTTGAACGGAAAGGAAAGAACGGAGCACCCGGCCGACAGCATTTACAATTCAAGTTTTTACTACAACAGCGTTTTTTATACCCATGCAGGGCTGCGGCTCAACGTGCGGCCATGGCTCAACGTTTATCAGGGGTACAGCTACCTGAAGTCGTCGTTTACCCAAAAGCTGAATTTCCGTGGGATGGTAGCGCCCGATTTCACAGAAACTGCAAACCAGCACGAATATTACGGCAACGTGCGTGTGCATCTGCCCGGCGGTTTTCTTGTAACACCAGCCTATCATTTTATCAGTTGGAAGTACGATTTGCGAAAGGATGCGTATAATCCGGTATTTGATGTGCTCACCTACGACACTTCCACAATCACGCTGAACAGCCATATAGTTGCCCTTTCTGTGAAAAAGCACTTTGGATTGTTTGCCGGAGAAATCAGCAGTTCGTATTCGGTTTTCGAACATGATGATGTGGTACAGTTCGGATTGTTCGGTTCGGTGTACCCTTTTGGCAATACAGACTTATACGGCAGGAGCGGAGTAGTGCTGAAATCCGGCTCACACACCAGCGATTGGATATTCAAGCAACTGATTGGCTTTTCACCGGCCCGGAAACTCTGGCTGGAGGTAGAAGCCACCGTGGGCGACCTAAGAGATTTCAACGAGCGGAATGCGTTTGTGGTTTACAATACCCCCGAAAAGATCAATTACAAAATCGAATGGGATTTGATTTATCAGTTAAGCCATGAGGTAGAATTATCTTTGCGTTATCGCTATGCGCAACGCGAAAATTCGTACCTTACCTACCTCGATTACGAAAATTCAACCAACATATCAACAACATATCCTTTTCACACGTTTTTCCTGGGAATAAAATGGAGACTTTAAAATGAAACAAAAACTGTATCTGATCACACTTTTGATGGCGATGTTTTCCGTACCTGTTTCAGGGCAGGATTTCGAAAAACTGGAAAACGCTTTTGCAAGCAGCTACGAATACGAAACCGCCGGCGATTACAACAAAGCCGTCGAATCGCTGAAGAGTATTTATAGCGGGGAGTCCTACGAGATCAACCTCAGGCTGGGATGGCTCAACTACCTGATAGGCAATTTCACTGAATCGGCAGCCTTCTATCAGAAAGCCATCGAATTAAAGCCTTATTCCGTCGAAGCGAAATTCGGGTATGTGTATCCCGCTTCAGCACAGGGCAACTGGGGAATTGTTAAATCCCAGTATTTTAAAATTCTGGAAATTGATCCGATGAACACCACGGCCAATTACCGGCTGGGCATGATCTTGTACAGCGCAGCGGATTATCACTCCGCGCTGAAGCATTTCGAAAAGGTGGTGAACCAGTACCCGTTCGATTACGACAGCACCATCATGTATGCCTGGACCAACTACCAGCTTGGAAAACTACGAGAGGCAGAAGTGTTGTTCAAAAAGACACTGCTGATAAAGCCCGGCGACGAATCGGCCACCGAAGGGCTGAGTTTGGTGAAATAATCGAAGTGAAAGAAGTTATTGGGGAAAAAGGAAAAAGTTATTGGGGAAAACAGGGAAAAAGTTATTTGATTCCTGAAATTCGCCCCGTGAACCCGCATGAATCGGAAAGGTGAGACGGCAAAACGTTGCTTGCTGAGCTTGAAATAACGGGCTGAATTCACGGGGTGAAAGGACAACCACGACAACCATTCACAACAATCACAACTATGACAACCATGACAACCCTCACAACCTCAAAACCATGACAACTTTCAC
>JBKHBQ010000298.1:0-4685 GCA_046542305.1 Bacteroidales bacterium | reverse complement strand
CCGCAGCTCGTCCAGTTTTGGCGAAATATTGGTCGAATCATCTATGAGGAAGGTTGAATCGCCAAGCATCCGCATTTTTTTTACCAGCACCACCATGCGTTGGATGTCATAGGTGGTGAGGATTTTTTTCCTGTAAACCGTAATTGCTTCACGGGCCAGTTCGATATGTTGTTTTTGCTGATAGGGGTGGAGCTTCACCGGGATGTTGATCTCGCTGATCTTTGGCAATTGCCCGATCACCTGGTGCTTTTCGCGCCGCAGCATCACCCGGGTAAGTTTTCGATTCAGTTCCTGAAGATCGTAATACCCCACTATACGGTTTTTCTGAATTTGATCGAAATAACAATGCTGGTACGAAAATTCCCACAGCGGCGAAAGCAGCTCCGGTTCCACAAACAGGATGATGGAATACAGGTCGATGAGCCGCGATTCGATAGGCGTGCCGGTGATGACCAGGGCATGTTTCTTCGGAATGGCTTTGAGTGCGGCCGAGGTGACGGAAGCGTAATTTTTGATCCGCTGGGCTTCGTCGAGAATAATAAAATCGGGCGGATTTTTCAGGATGATTGCGTGGTCGCGAATCAGGGTTTCGTAATTCACCACAAGAAAATAGGCTTCTTCATCCCGGTAAATCTTTTCACGCTCCTCGGGTGTGCCTTCCACCACCACAGCCTTCTCGTTGGTATATTGCTCTATTTCGCTCTTCCACTGGAATTTGATTGTTGCAGGGCATACGATCAGTGTTCTGCCGAAGCCGAAGATATCTTTTTTCATTACGGCCGTGGCAATGGCCTGAACCGTTTTTCCAAGACCCATTTCGTCGGCAATAACGGCGCCGGTTTTAAATGTGGCAAATTCTACCCCCTCCACCTGGTACGGGAAAAGATCGGCTTTAATAAGCGAGAAATCAGGTTTGCGTTCCTTTTTCAGCCTTTCCAGAGCGGCCTTTTCGCTGATCTGTTCCACTTTCCGGTGTACCTCGGGCCGCACCAGGATCTGCTTGTGTTTTTCTGCATTCCTGAAAAACCCTACCAGTCGCTCCACCTCTTCATCTTCCACAAATTTATTGTTGCCAAAATATCTGTAAAAAAGTTCGGCTATCTCGCCGGTTAGTTTTTCAGGATAAAACCAACTGATCTTGTTGTCGCGAAACGGATTGAGGAAAACCTCTATGAAAGGATACTCGGGAAGTTGTTCGGGGATAAGGCCCGGGTGATCCTGCAGGTTTTCGAAAGCATGGATCAGATGCTTGCAGGTGCCCAGTTTGTTGGTACGGTAGTCGGGGCACGAGCAGTAGCCATGACGCCGCTCGATATCGCGAAAGGTGAGGTTGTAGCTGATGCCGCGTTCGTTGGTGAGGATATGCTCCCCAAAAATATTATCGGCAAACTCGATCCTGTAGCTGGCCAGGCGCGCCTTTTCCTTGCGTTCTTCAATTACGCGTTTGATCATTCCCTTGCGGGTGTAGCGGATTCCCGGTGCCGAAATGTCCTCGCTTTCGATCTTCAGCAGTTCGTGCAACTGCATCAGGGCGGCCACGCGATGCCTGCACATGGGAGCGGTACTGCAGGTGCAACTGCTGTGGATATTTTCGTTGGCGTCAATCTTTACCAGGTAATCGCGGTACTTGTCGTCCACCGAAAATTCATAATGTCGGTCAGCCATCGAAAGCGGGCTGCACTGCCCGTTTACGTAAAGACTCTGGCCCTGCCTGAAAGCAAGGCCCGCCGATGTTGCCGACTGCCTCGACAGGCTGTTGAGCTGCTGCTTGATGCTGCCGGGTAAATTGATGTTCATACCGCCCGTGTTTGATAAAAGACCAAAAATAATACGGATTCGTGAAAAACGGTGCCTGATTCAAGGGAAATTTCCATTGTAGCATCGGTTTTTTTCAGGATAAAATGAAAAAGCGTTCGAATAGGAGCGGTAATCGTGTGGTAAAAAATTTTTTTTCCTGCCGGTTTCAAAACCTGAAGCTTTAGCTGCAAGGATCAATATAATCCAACCAGAAGTTCCGGTGCTTATCAGCCCTTTTATTTCGTTCCCCGCAAGGTGATGGTATAGCCCATTTCAGACGATTAACCATTAACGAATAACGAATAACAATTAGCCAATAACGAATAACAATTAACCAATAACGATTAACTCCTGATCTTCCGCTCCTCTTATCCAATCACCTTCAGCTTCGCGAACTTCAGCAGCAACTGTTTTTGTCCGACGGCCGGAAAGAATACGGTGGCCTTGCGGCTGGGGCCTGCACCTTCCACACCCAGCACTTTGCCCTTGCCAAACCGCTGATGCTCCACCTGTGCCCCGGCCACGATCATCTCGCCGGGAGAACTTTCGAAAGACTCCGATCCCTGACTTGCCGGCCCCTGCTGACGCGAATCGCCGATC
Source organism: Bacteroidales bacterium (assembly GCA_046542305.1). Taxonomy (GTDB): domain Bacteria; phylum Bacteroidota; class Bacteroidia; order Bacteroidales; family 4484-276; genus JBKHBQ01. The sequence continues at coordinate 2,288 of JBKHBQ010000298.1, read as the reverse complement.
TTGCGCAGGCGGTCCTTGTTGTAGGTAGGTTTGCTGCGCAAGTGTTCCGTACTGTCGGTGATGCTGAAGTCATCGGGACGCGTTGGCCGCTGCACCACCTTTCGCGGGTATTCAATGTAGTTTTCGTCGATCTCTTCGATGAACCGGCTGGGCTCGCAAAGCGTAAGGTTGCCCCAGCGGTACCGCGATTCGGCAAAGGAAAGGATGGCGGCCTTTTCAGCACGCGTCAGCGCCACGTAAAACAGCCGGCGTTCCTCTTCCAGGTCGGCACGCGAGTTGAGCGACTGGATAGACGGGAACAGATTTTCCTCCAATCCCACCACAAACACATACGGAAATTCCAACCCTTTGGCAGAATGGATGGTCATGAGCGACACCTTGTTGGGATCATCGTCTTTTTCGTCGGCATCCGTGAGCAGCGAGATGTCCTGCAGATAAAGGTCAAGAGTGCGCAGCGTTGGGGCTTCTTCGAGGCCTTCCTCTTGTTCGGCTTCCGAAAATTCCTTGATGCCGTTCAGCAATTCTTCAAGGTTCTCCACGCGGCTGATACCTTCGGGGGTTTTATCCTCACCCAGTTCGCGCAGGATACCGCTGGCCTGTGCAATGTCGCGTGCCAACTCATAGGCATTGCGCGTTTTGCGTTGTACCATAAACCGCTCGATCATGGTTACAAACTGATCGATGCGGCTTTTGATGCCCTGGTTGATCTTCAGGTCGTAGCGGTCGAGTTCCTTCATCATCTCCCACATCGATTTCCCCAGCTTGTCGGCTGCCACAATGATGCGGTCGACAGTGGTGGCGCCGATGCCGCGTGCCGGATAGTTGATGATGCGGCGGATGGCCTCTTCGTCGGCCGGATTTACCACCAGCCTGAAATAGGCCAGCAGGTCTTTGATCTCTTTGCGTTTGTAAAACGAAAGTCCGCCATAGATGCGGTAAGGGATGTTGAGTTTGCGAAGCGCCTCCTCGATGGAACGCGACTGCGCATTGGTGCGGTACAATATGGCAAAGTCGCTGTTGGGCAACTGGTTGTTCATCTTGGTCTCGAAAATCGAGTTGGCTATCATGTTGCCTTCTTCGGTGTCGGAGGTGGCGCGCAGCAGGCGGATGCGCGTTCCCTCGTCGTTTTGTGTCCAGATTTTCTTGAAGATCTGATCCTTGTTGTGTGCAATCACGCTGTTGGCTGCATTCACGATGTTTTTTGTAGACCGGTAGTTTTGCTCCAGTTTGTAGATCTTCAGATCAGGATAATCCTTTTTGAAGTTGAGGATGTTCTGGATATTGGCACCGCGGAAAGCGTAAATGCTTTGTGCGTCGTCGCCCACCACGCAGATGTTCTCGTGGCGCGCCGCCAGTTTTTTCACGATAAGGTACTGCGCGTAGTTGGTGTCCTGGTACTCGTCGACCAGCAGGTAATGGAATTTTTTCTGGTATTTAAGCAGCACCTGCGGAAAATCGCGGAGCAGGAGGTTCATGTTGAACAGCAGATCGTCGAAATCCATGGCCAGCGCCTTTTTGCAGCGTGCGGTGTAGATCGAGTAGATGTTGCCGATAAAAGGTTTGGCCGACATGCGGTCCTGTTCCATCAGCTCTTCGTTGGCGTTGTAGTCCTGTGCGGAGATCAGGTTGGTTTTGGCTGCTGAAATGCGTCCGAGCACGTACCCCGGGGGGTAGGTTTTCGGGTCGAGCCCTAATTCCTTGGTAATGCTTCTGATCAGGCTTTTGGAGTCGTCGGTATCGTAAATGGTAAAGTTCGATGGGTAGCCCAGAAATTGGCCGTCCACGCGCAGCGCCCTGGCAAAAATGGAATGGAAGGTGCCCATCCACACGCTTTTGGCGTCGGTGCTGCCCACCAGTTGCAGGATGCGATCCTTCATTTCGCGGGCCGCCTTGTTGGTAAACGTCAGCGCCATGATGTTAAAAGGATCCACGCCCTGCTGCAGCATGTATGCCACACGGTAAGTAAGCACGCGCGTCTTGCCGGAGCCCGCCCCGGCAATCACCATGGCCGGCCCCTGAAAGTTTTTAACCGCCTGCTGTTGAACCTCGTTCAGTTCTTCTAAAATCTGCTTCACATCGATCGGTTTTAGCCGCCAAAATTAAGTTTTTTGAGCGAATGGGACGGGGGTGTTGAAAAGTTTGGAGTCCTGCGTAAAATTAAAAAAGAGGAAAGGATGTACAGAGAAGTGAATGAAAATAAAAAGATCAATATAAAGAAGAAGATATTTGGTTATCCGTAGGAATTACTTATTTTTGAGGGCAATCAAAATTCTCATAAGTTATGTATA
>JBKHBQ010000297.1:0-4685 GCA_046542305.1 Bacteroidales bacterium | reverse complement strand
AGGTTATACTTCCGATCCCGCCGGTACCACGGTTCCTGAGCTTAACGCCATTGCTACGCAAAACATGGACGAATTCCCGCCAACCCTGAATCCCACCGCTTTTCAGGTTGACAACAACACCATCGAACTTACCTTCAGCGAAGCGCTGGAAATTAATTCTGCGCAAAACGAAAACAATTACAGCCTACAGGGTTTTTCACAAAACTATACCCTCATCGATGCCATCCGGCAAAACGACTGGCGCAAGGTACGCCTGACGATTCAGGAATATTGGGCCCCCGGCGATGAGGGTGAAATTGTGGTGACCGGCGTGGAAGATCTCAACGGCAACCTGATCGGTGAAAACAATACCGCCTCGCTGCTGGTGCCTTCGGGAACTACGCCGCACACCATTTTTGTAGACGGCACCAATGATTTTGATCCCGATACGGAACTGATCGACGTGGGTGATTACAGCCTGTACATAACCTGGGACAATCAAAAGCTTTACATCGGCTTCGAAAATCTCGATCTGAACGGCGGCGGAGATCTGTTTGTGAATCTGGATACCGATCAGGTATACGGCAGCGGGCCTACCGGCGATTCATGGGGACGGGTGGTATATCCCACGGCCTACCGGGCCGAATACCAGGTAGCCATCGAAGGAGGCGGAGGCTCCATTCAGCTCAATCATTTTGCGGATGGGTTATGGCATTATCCTGCCAACAACAACTGCGAATCGTACGAAGGTTGGGCAGAAAACGGCCTCACGGAGATTTCCATTCCATGGACCTCCATAGGCAATCCTGAGGGGGTGGCACTGTCGGTACACGTTACTGAAGAAGACAACCAGGTGGTAACAGCCGCTTTTCCACCTGAAAACCCGACCGGCAACCACCCGACATTCACCCATGTGTATGCGTTTTTTATTCCGTATGTAACCTCCGAAATGCCGGTGGCAGGAATGGAACCCGCGAATGTGATCACCCTGCCAAACCTTCCGCCGGAGATTACCGGGCATCTCCCGGTCGAGCTTAGTCAAACGGTGGAAGAAGGCGAAACGATCGGTTTCTCGGTAACCGCCTCCGATCCCGAAAACGATGAAATGATGTATAACTGGTATCTCGATGGCGTTTTGGTATCATCAGAAAATACCTACCAGTATCTTGCTGCGTTTACGGGTGAAATACAGGAAGTAAAGGTGCTGGTAAACGATCCGGTGCCCGGTCATGAAGGCGATTCGGTGGTGTGGCAGGTGGAAGTATTGCCCGCATCAGGTCTGCTGGCAGATTTTACGGCAGATGCCTCTACACTTTGCGAGGGCAGCCAGGTGCAGTTCAGCGACCTTTCTTCGGGCGAAATCACCTCCTGGCTCTGGACGTTTGAAGGAGGTGTGCCGGCTACTTCTACAGAGGAAAACCCGCTGATTGGTTATGCTTCCGCAGGAACGTTCGATGTGTCGCTTACCGTCTCCAATGCCGAAGATTCCCACACGCTTACACAAACAGATTTTATCACGGTAAACGGCGCAGCTACGGTGAATGCCGGCGCAGATACCGTAACCTGTGAAAATATCCCGATCCTCCTCCAGGGCACTGCCGAAAATTATTATTCTGTGCTCTGGACCACTTCCGGTGATGGTGTTTTTTCAAATGCCAGCTCAATTTCAACAAACTACACCCCGGGGCCAAGTGACGCAGTGGCAGGTTTTGCAGAAATTACACTGACGGCATATCCGCATACTCCCTGCCCTGATGCAGCATCGGATATGCTCGTGCTCGGCATTTTAGCAGCTCCGCAAATTACTCAGCAGCCTGAAAACATAACTGTAGTTGTTGGAGAAACTGCAGGTTTCAGCGTATCGGCTGACGGCAGCACGCCGCTGGATTACCGGTGGTACGGTCCTGACGGATTGCTGCCGGAAGAAACATCCACTGAACTGATCCTTGAAAATGTGACCGCAGCAGATGCGGGTACCTATTATTGTACGGTGGAAAACACCTGCGGGCTGGTTACCAGCGAAGTGGCCGTTCTCACCGTTCAGGAGCTGATGCAACAGGTCATTTCCATCCCGGACGGATGGAGCGGTATTTCTTCCTACCTCATTCCTGAAGATCCCATGGTGGCACAGATGTTTTCGGAAATTGTAGCTGCCAACGGACTGGTGGTCCTGCAAAATTACAGCTTCCTGTACTGGCCGGCCGAAGCCATCAACACCATCGATGTGAACGGCGGATGGACACCCCAGAGCGGCTATCAGCTGAAAGTGAACGGAAATCAGGAGCTGACGATCACCGGGCAAACGCTTGCCGATAAAACCATGACCTTCGATGAAGCCGGTTGGTATCTGCTGCCTGTGCTCAGCGAATGCGGCGCGGCTCCCGAAGATCTTTTTTCAGGCATCATCGACGATGTGATGATTGTGAAGGAAATCGCAGGGCTGAAGCTTTACTGGCCCGGCGTGTTTCAGAACCTTTATACCCTGGAACCGGGAAAAGCGTATGCCGCCATGTTTACCGGCTCCGTTACCTTCACCTGGCCTGAGTGCAGCATGGCAAAAGAAGCGAAACAACTTAACAATCCCGTGGTTCCCCGGTTTAACAACAACGCACCTTCACCTCATTCGCACAGCATTGTTTTCAGTGCGCAAGCCACACAGGTATTCTCCGGGGGAGATCAGCTTGAGATCAGCAATGAAAGAGGTGATGTGATCACAAGGATTGAAATGCATGATCCGGGAGAGGCGATTGGTTTTCAACTTTTCGGAAAGGATTTTTCCACTGGACCTGGCCGTTTTTATGCTGAAAATGAACCGATTATTTTAAAGATTATCCGTGAGGAGAAATCCATCCCGCTTAAAGCCGGATATGATGAACGCTTTGATAGTTTGATGTGGAAATCCAACGGCATTTCACTGATCGAAAATCTGGAACCCGGCGAAACGGCAGATCATAAAGATATCGGCATTTGGTTTTATCCCAATCCTGCAAAAGACAGGTTGATCATCAGCAAAAAAAATCCATATTCAAGCATTGGTGTTTTCTCTGCAGAAGGGGTAAAAGTTATTGAAAAGCAAAGTGAAACACAGTTTTTGGATATTTCATCTCTGCAACCGGGTTTATATTTTATTTACATCCGAAATAGCTCAGGATCATTCGTTCAAAAATTTGTAAAACATTGATTAAATTTGATCTTCTCAAAAAAGCATACATTATAAATATTTAAATATGTACAGCAAAAAACTACTTATTTCCCTGATCATATCCATACTCCTGCTGCATTCCGGTATCAGCACAGCAGTAGAAGTGACCTTCAGGGTTGATATGTCCGAACAAACGGTTTCGCCGGAAGGCGTGCACATTGCCGGATCCTTTCAGGGATGGGATCCGGGCGCCACCGAAATGACCCTCACCCAGGACAATATTTACGCTGTGACCGTCGATCTCACTGCCGGTGAAAACATCGAATACAAATTCATCAACGGCGACGAATGGGGCGACGATGAGAGCGTACCGGCGGGCTGCGCCCAGAACAACAACCGTTACCTCACCGTGCCCAGCCAGGCTGTGGTACTCGATGCCGTTTGTTTCGGCAGTTGTACCATCTGCAACCCGCCGCTGGTTACCATCACCTTCCAGGTGGATATGAGCAACGAAACGGTTTCGCCCAACGGCGTACACCTTGCCGGTGCATTCCAGGGCTGGGATCCGGCCGCTACTGAAATGTTGCCTGTCGGCGATGAAATTTACTCCGTTACCGTGGAACTGGAAGCCGGCAACTACTACGAATACAAGTTCATCAACGGCAATGCCTGGGGTGGCGACGAAACCGTACCTCCGGAATGCGCCATCGGATGGAACCGGTATATCAACGTGCCCTTTGTACCCACCACACTCGATCCGGTGTGTTTCGGAAGCTGCTATCCCTGCGGGCCTCCGCCCGTCGACATCAATGTGACCCTTAAGGTGGATATGTCGGAACAGGTGATTTCGCCGGATGGCGTTCATATTGGCGGCGGTTTTCAGGGCTGGGATCCGGGCGCCACGCTCATGACGGATGCAGGCAACAACATCTACACCTACACAGCCGTGATGCCTTCAGGAACATATCAGGAGTACAAATTCATCAACGGCACCACCTGGGAGCAGTCGGAAAATGTGCCGCCCGAATGCGGCATAAACAACAACCGCTATTTAACCGTACCCTGGAACGACACGATAATCGAAGCCGTATGCTACGGAGCATGTGGTCCCTGCGGTCCCCCGCCGGTGGATGTAGAGGTTACCTTCAGGGTGGATATGTCGGATGAAATCGTTTCGCCCGCCGGTGTGCATGTGGCCGGCACATTTCAGGAATGGAACGCCACAGCCAATCCCATGGCGGATATCGGCGATAATATTTTCGAAACTACCGTAACGCTGAGTTCCGGCGAATTTCACGAATTTAAATACATCAACGGCGATTCCTTCGACTTTGTGGAAGCAGTGCCTGAGGAATGCGGTGTGCCCGATGGGCAGGGTGGATTTAACAGGTTCTTCATGGTACCCCAGCAGGACACCACCTTTACGGAAGTCTGCTTCGGAAGCTGCGAGCCCTGCCTACCGCCACAACCCGAGCACAACGTAACCTTTCAGGTGGATATGACTTACGAAACCGTTTCACCTGACGGCGTGCACCTCGCAGGAACATTTCAGGGCTGGGGATCG
>JBKHBQ010000296.1:0-4699 GCA_046542305.1 Bacteroidales bacterium | reverse complement strand
GTATGGTAGCAGTGAAACGGAGACAGGAAAAAAAAGCCGCAGCGCGGCGACAGAACGCCTGTAGATTGTGTCGCTGCGCTGCAGCTTACATGGAACTGAATTGAAACATACGCTACCATACTATCAGGCCTACGGCCCTTGCAAACAATAATTATTGCGAATTGGTTTTTCAACCATACCATTTAAAGTAGAAATTAGCGGATGGAGTTGAAAGCCGCATCGCGGTGAAAGTATGGTAGCAGTGAAACGGAGACAGGAAAAAAAAGCCGCAGCGCGGCGACAGAAAGATCCAGGAGTTCGTCGCTGCCTGTTGCCTGCTCGTTTATTGAAATACAGGTTCTTTTCGCCTGGATGCTATTATCAATAAAAAACCCGGCAATATCAACTTTGCCGGGTGACGATCTTTTTCATATCAACCCCCTATCGCGGTATAGAGGCAATGTCCTCCACGGCTTCAATCACCTTGTCCACGTGTTCTTCGGTAGTGAACGGTCCCAGGCTGATCCGAACTGTTCCGTGAATTTTATCGGTGCCCAGTTGCACGTGTACTTTCGGTGCGCATTGCAGTCCGGTGCGCGTGGCGATGTTGTAATCCACATCAAGCATGGTACCCACGTCCCCCGATTCAAAACCTTTGATGTTGATGCTAAGTACAGGGTTCTGGTTTTTGGTATTGTTGCAGCAATAAACAATCACGTTTTCGAGGTTTTTCATCGCATTGCGAAGCTTGTCATACAGCAGGTATTCCTTTTTGTGCAGGTTTTCGATGCCTTGTTCGTTTATCCAGCGCACGCCGGCATTCAGCCCTGCCACGCCCACCAGGTTCAGGGTGCCGCATTCGAGCCGGTAGGGAAACTCCTCCAGGTGGGTTTCCTGAGCCGATCTTACACCGGTGCCACCGAAGCGGGTGTATTTCACCGGCACGTGATCCATTACATAAGAACCTCCGATGCCGGTGGGTCCCATCAGACATTTATGGCCGGTAAAAGCAAGGGCATCGATGTTCATGGCTTTCATGTCGATGGGAACAGCGCCGGCGCTCTGGCTGGCATCCAGGATGAAATACACGCCCGCTTCCCTGCAAATCTTTCCGATTTCAGCCACCGGCTGAATGGTGCCTATTACATTCGAACTGTGATTAACCACCACAAGTTTCGTGTTTTTCCGGATGGCTTTTTTAATGTCATCGGGGTGTACATAGCCGTTTTCGTCGAAATGTACGTGTGTGGTGCTGATAATTCTTGCTTGTTGCAGGTGATGCAATGGGCGCAGCACAGAGTTGTGCTCCAGCATGGTTGTCACCACGTGATCGCCTTTTTCGCACAATCCCTGCAGAAGCATATTCAGCGAATCGCTGGCATTGTAGCTAAAGGTGAGCCGGTTGGGATCGTCGCCGTTAAAAAGGTCGGCCAGCATTTTGCGGGTATGCTGCACCACTTCTTCGGTTTCGATGGCAGCATCAAATCCCGATCGTCCGGGGTTTACGCCGTGCTTTCTGTAAAACTGGTCCATAAACGTATACACCGATTCCGGCTTGGGATAGGAGGTAGCGGAATTGTCCAGGTAAATTAAATCGCTCATTTTTTGTAATGGTCAGAATGTGGAAAATAGTTTTGAAAATATATTTTGGGAATAATTATTTCTTTTCGTCGATGACAATGGCATCGGCCACGATTTCAGCCAGGGTTTTTATCTGAACCCCCAATTTGAAGGTCACGTTAATCTGGGTGAGTTGATCTACGCAGTTATGGCACGGAGTTACCACCACCTTTGCACCCGTTGCGCGGATCTGTTCGGCCTTCAGTTCAGCGATTTTCATCCTGCGGTCGTTGTACTCGCTCATGGCCAGTTGCCCGCCGCCGCCCCCGCAGCAGAAATTATCGTTGCCATGGGGGTTCATCTCAACAAAATCAGAAACGGTATTTTTCAGGATATATCGCTGTTCGTGCATGATGCCGCCGCTCCGTACCAAATTGCACGGATCGTGGAGGGTAATCTTTTCAGCATTCAACGCGGGATTTATGTTCAGCCGTCCTTCGCGGATGTATTGTGCCATGAGTTCCACAGAAGTCATTACCTCGAAAGGATAATGTTCCTGAAGGTAATTGGGCCCTTCCCAGCGAAACGCCCGCGATCCGTGTCCGCATTCCGCCAGGATGCATTTTTTGGCATTCAGGTGGTTCATCTCATCTGCCAGACGCCGGGCAATGACAGCGGCTTCGGAAAGTTTACCCGAATAATAGGCATAATTGGTAACGTCGTACATTTTGGTCGACAGGGTCCAGCTTGCCCCTGCGGCATAAAATATTTTGGCCAAGGCCGAAATGGACAGCGGGAAAAACTTTGGCTCCCGCGGATTGAGCGTATACAGGATTTCCTTATCAGGCTGGTCCAGTGGAATATGTGCATCATCATCGTTTACTTCAAATTGCAGTTCCTCTCCGAGCCATTCGAGGGTTTCCACAAAATCCTGTTTATCGATGCCCATGTTGTTTCCGGTGGTAATGGCTGCGTCGACGGTTTTCTGAAGGGTTTCGGGTACCATATCCATGTTTGAGAGCATTTCGCGCCCTTTTCGGACAAGATAGCTGATGTCGACCCCGATAGAACAGTGAACCGTGCAGCGGCCGCACATCGTGCAGGCACCGTACAGCAAATCCACCATTTCCCGTGCTGTTTCACCGTTGAGCTCTCTGGCTCCCACTAATTTTGGGAAGACTTTTCCCGCAAAGGTGTGGTAGCGCCTGTATATGGACGAAACAAGATCTGCTTTGTAAGCCGGAATGAATTTTGCCTCGGGCATGGCATGGAAATAAATGCAACTTTCTGCACATAATCCGCAGTGCACGCAACTGTTGAGGTGGGTAAGCAGTTTGCTGTCGGATTGATGTTTTAAAACCGCCAGGCCTTTATCGATTGTAGTTGCCGGTAATGATTGCATAATGATTTATGATTGTTTTGGTGGCCATACGCCGCGCCAGCCGAAGAAAAATCCCAAATGATAACGTGCAGCAAAAAAATACACCATGTGCCTGAGTTTTCCCAGCGGGATATACAACAGCAGGATGCCGCTGAAAACAAAGTATGCCGGCTGTAAAAGCGGATTGATCAGCGTTGCGGCCGTCAAAAGCTGAAAAATGGTCACCAGCAGGTTTGAAGCGTAATCATCGGGATTGGAAAGCAAGCGCATATTTTTTTTTGACATTCGCTTTATCAGGATGCCAAAACCGCTGAACCCTGAGATGATCAGGAATCCGGCAAAACTCCAGTTCATCCATTCAGCCGTGCTTACCCTGAACAGGATCAGGATAAAGAGCGTAACGGAAAGAAATGTTCCAAGATGATAAACAATTCCCGCCGTGTAGGTGGGAAGGTGCAGGTATGCGCTTTCTTTTTTCCTGGGGCTCATGGCACCGATAAAAGCATAGGGCATTGCTTTAGCGGGGCTGTTTAGCGGTTTGCTGTAATCAGTGGGTTTGCCCAGCCTGATCAGCCTGATCAGGTATAAAAGCAAAGTGCCCAGGCAAACCAACAATGCCGCCAGCGAAAACCATTGGTACCAGTACATCGATTCCATCACTATACGCAGCCATCTGGTTTTGGAAGACCTGCAACACGACAGGCACCGCGGGCCGGTCCTAACGGGAACAGCTCGTATATTTCGCGAAGCCTCAGACCGGCTTCTTTACAAATGGTTCTGATCATTGGAGCCATGCCTTTTTCCTCATAATTCTTCCGGATAATATTTACAATGGCCCAGTGCTTTTCAGTAAGCTCTTCTATCCCGTCGTGTTTGGCGATCAATTTCGCCACATCCTCATCCCAAATGTCAGGATCGGCCAAAAAACCATCCCCATCCACTTCAAACACCTTGTTTTCTATTTCAATTGTTGGCATATTTATATTATTATTTTATTAAACTTCTTCTTCATCAAATTTGTCCATGATCTCTGCGGTATTCCAGCTACTGTCGGGGAGCACAAAATCCGGGCAGAACCCCAGTTTATCTTTGGTTATGTAGCGTTTGCACTGGCTCCAGCCGGCTTCATCGCGAAGGCACCAGTCCTGCAGATAGGTTTGCTTTTCAGATTCTCCGGCCGGAAACGATTCCAGGTTTACCAACCGGCACGAATGGTAATTGGGACAAATGTTATGTGTCATCATTTTTGGTGTTTGAGGGGCGAAAATTATAAAAAAATCCTGTGCTAAATACCTGAAAAATACTGCATGAGCAATATTAGAATTCATTATGACTACCTGCCTGAAAGAAGGATTCAAATTCAATACTCCTAATAGATAGATATACAGATGTTTGGGTGTTTGCGTATGTAGCATAAACCAGATGCCGATGAATTTAAGGCCGGAGTAATTTATAGTTGGTCTGAATTGTTTTCATGGCAGTGACTATGTTTTTGGATGGAACTTGAATGAACATTCTATCTACCATACTATCGGGCCTACGGCCTTGTTAGCAATTTTTACTGACTGCTTGGGATTGCGCAGCAGCTTTTACCTGTGTTGATGTTTGAACAGAAGATCCAAGCCGCATCGCGGCGACAGTATGGTAGAAGTGAAATGACATGATGAAAACTGAGCCGCATCGCGGCGACAGTAATCAAACTCTAACTATTACGACTCCCCCCTGATTCAAAATTTCTATATTTCAATCATTTCACGAAATCATTAACAACATCTCATT